>JAFPKH010000381.1:0-5580 GCA_017424825.1 Treponema sp.
GCAAAAAAAGATAGAACAATCACGATGGCCAGGCTGCGCAAGTGGCTTAAGTAATTAAAAAATATGAGGGTGGCTTAATCTTATGAAAATCATCAAACGAAGCGGCGCAGAGGTTAATTTTGACCGTGAGAAAATTGCCGCTGCAATCAGAAAAGCAAACGTACTCGTGGATGAAATCGACAGGCTCAATGAAAAGCAGATTTCTTCTATTGTTGATGATATAGAAATCCAGTGTCACAAAGAAGGACACGCGCTTAATGTCGAGGATATCCAGGATCTTGTAGAGACAGGCATAATGGCCAACGGCGCTCACAAGGTCGCAAAGCTTTATATCACCTATAGATTCCGCCACCAGCTTCTCCGCAAGCAGAATACCACTGACCAGCAGATTATGAGCCTGCTTGAGGAAAACAACGAGGAAGTAAAGCAGGAAAACTCAAATAAAAATCCGACCGTGGTTTCCGTCCAGCGTGATTATATGGCCGGGGAAGTCTCAAAGGACATCACACGCCGCTTTTTGCTCGACGAGGAGATTGCACGTGCGCATGACGAGGGGCTTATCCACTTCCATGATTCCGACTATTTTGCCCAGCACATGCACAACTGTGATCTGGTCAACCTTGAGGACATGCTCCAGAACGGAACCGTAATCAGCGGTACGAAAATCGACAGGCCGCACTCATTTTCCACGGCATGTAACATCGCCACGCAGATTATCGCTCAGGTGGCCAGCTGTCAGTACGGCGGCCAGAGCATTTCTTTGGCTCACCTTGCACCCTTTGTCGATGTGAGCAGAAAAAAGATTCAGAAAGATGTCCGCGAAACCATGGAAACCCTTGGACTGGAAATCAACGAGGAGCAGTTCAACTATATGGTTGAAAGAAGGCTCCGCACTGAAATCACCAAGGGAGTGCAGACCATCCAGTATCAGGTGATTACCCTTATGACAACGAATGGTCAGGCTCCGTTTGTGACCGTGTTCATGTATCTGAACGAAGCCAAGAACGAGCAGGAAAAAGCTGATCTTGCAATCATCATTGAGGAAGTGCTGAAGCAGAGGTACAAGGGCGTAAAAAATGAACAGGGAGCATGGATCACGCCTGCATTCCCGAAGCTGATTTATGTCCTTGAACCAGATAATATAGAAGAAAACTCAAAATACTATTATCTGACCGAAATGGCCGCAAAGTGTACCGCTCGCCGCATGGTTCCGGACTACATCTCAGAAAAGATGATGCTCACCATGAAAGTCGATGAAAACGGAAACGGAAACTGCTATCCATGTATGGGATGCCGCTCTTTCCTCACGACCTATATTGACCCGGAGACTGGAAAGCCCAAGTATTACGGAAGATTCAACCAGGGTGTAGTGACCTTGAATCTTGTTGACGTGGCATGTTCTTCCGGCGGAAACGAAGAAAAATTCTGGGAGATTATGGATCAGCGTCTTGAACTTTGCCACCGTGCACTGCAGATACGCCACAAGAGGCTTCTCGGAACAAAATCTGATGCCGCACCTATACTCTGGCAGAACGGAGCTTTGGCAAGGTTGAAGAAGGGTGAGACAATCGACAAGCTTTTGTACAACGGCTATTCGACCATCTCACTTGGATATGCAGGGCTTTGTGAGTGCACGAGATACATGACCGGAAACAGCCACACATCCGAGGAAGGAAAGCCTTTTGCGCTTAAAGTCATGCATGCCCTGAACGATGCCTGCAAAAAATGGAAGGCCGAGGAGCACATCGATTATTCAGTGTACGGAACGCCGCTTGAAAGCACGACGTATAAATTCGCGAAGTGCCTTAAAAAGCGTTTTGGAATCATTCCGAACGTAACCGACAAAAATTATATCACCAACAGCTACCATGTGCACGTCACAGAAAAAATCGACGCGTTCACCAAGCTGACCTTTGAATCGGAGTTCCAGAAACTTTCTCCGGGAGGGGCGGTCTCTTATGTCGAGGTTCCGAACATGGAATCAAACCTGACTGCGGTCATGACTTTGCTCAGGCACATCTACAACCATATCATGTATGCCGAGCTGAACACAAAGAGCGACTTCTGCCAGAAATGCGGATATACCGGCGAAATAAGGATTGTCACGAATGACGACGGAAAGCTGATTTGGGAATGCCCGAACTGCGGAAACCGTGATCAGGCGACCATGAACGTGGCAAGAAGGACATGCGGCTATATCGGAACACAGTATTGGAACCAGGGACGCACACAGGAAATCAAGGAAAGGGTGTTGCACCTGTAGCATCTTTCAATCAAAAAAAAAGCCGGCGGACACAAATAAAGTGACTGCCGGCTTTCTTATTTATTTTCCGCAAAAAATCATACGATAATCTACCTATGTATTATGGTGAAATAAAAAAGCTTGATATTGCCAACGGCGACGGAGTTCGGGTTTCTCTTTTTGTGTCAGGATGCAGGATCCACTGTCCCGGATGTTTCAATGCCATGACCTGGGATTTTTGTTACGGAAAGGGATTCGCCCAGGATACTGAAAAAGAAATAATCGAGGCTCTGGAAAAAGATTTTATCTCTGGGCTTACATTGCTCGGCGGCGAACCATTTGAACCTGAAAATCAGAAAGTCCTTGCACCGTTTTTGAAAAAAGTGAAGGAGCTGTTCCCCAAGAAAAACATCTGGTGCTATTCAGGCTACATTTATGAAACCGAGCTTCTCGCGGAGGACGGAAAGGCGCATACCGAAGTTACTGAAGAAATGCTTTCATACATCGACGTGCTCGTTGACGGGCCTTTTGTTGAGGAGCTGAAAGACATAACATTGGTTTTCCGGGGTTCTTCCAACCAGAGGATTTTGAAGCTTGCTGAATTGCGCAAGGAGTGATATGCATGCAGAAAATGTTTGTGGACACACGCGACTTGGACGAAGCATGCCGTAACCGTTTTTGTCTTTCCGAAGATCTGATGATGGAAAATGCAGCGGCCGCTTTGGAAAAAAGTCTTTCCGGAAAAGAGGACATCATGATTATGTGCGGCGGTGGAAACAACGGCGGTGACGGTTATGCACTTGCACGCAAAATGATTTCAAGGGTCGTTTCGGTCGTTGTGGTCGCTTGTATGCCAGAAAAATCCGACATGTGCTGCCTTCAAAAAAAACGTGCGGAAAAATGCGGCATAACGATAGTCCCTCTTTCTGACGCTCAGGCTTTGATCGACGAAAACAATTTTGACGCAATAGTTGACTGCATCTTCGGAATCGGGTTCCATGGCAAAGTGCCCAAGGAGATTGCTTCGCTCCTGAAAAAAGTCAATTCGCTGGACACGTACAGGCTTTCTTGCGACATTCCATCCGGGCTTGATAAATTTGGAAATATCAGCGGCGAATGTTTTCATGCTGATGAAACCGTAACGATGGGTGCTTTGAAAGTCGCTCTGTTTTCAGATTATGCGAAAGATGTGTGCGGAAAAATAGTCTGCGCGGATTTGGGGTTTGACAGGGAGATTTATGAAAACTCATTGCAGGATAAGAAAGCCGCTAAATATTATCTTCTTGATGAATCCGACTGCAAATATCCGGAGCGTAAAAAAAAGAACGTGCACAAAGGGAATTTCGGACATGCGGTTTTCATCGGCGGAGAAAAAATCGGTGCGGCGGTTCTTGCTTCATGCGCTGCCCTGAAATTCGGTGCAGGACTTGTGACACTTGTTGATTTTAAAAATCAGCGTACATCGGGTGAAAAAATCCTGCTTGATGAAAACGGGCTTCCTGGTGAATCGATCATTCCGTATGAGATTATGTGCGGAAAAGATTTTCCTGAAAAAACAACGGCGGTTGCAATCGGAATGGGCTTGGGACAAAAGGGCAGCATCCGCAAATTCGAAAAATTCAATGTTGAGTATATCGGGATTCCTGTTGTCTTTGATGCCGATATTTTTTACCGCGACAACATCTGGGAGATTTTGATGCTCAGAAGCAAAGCTATGGCACCGACCGTCCTGACTCCGCATCCGAAAGAATTTGCAGCCCTGCTCAGCAATTGCTTTCTCGGCACTTTTCCTGTAGAAAAAGTCGTCAAAAACAGAATCGAACTGGCAAAAAAATTTACAGACGCATACCCTGGTGTTGTCCTTTTGCTTAAAGGCTCCAACGTTTTGATTGCGAAAAGCGGATTATACAGTGAATTGTATTTTAATCCTTGCGGAACTCCTTCACTTGCAAAAGCCGGTAGCGGTGATGTTTTGACAGGTCTTGTAACTGCGCTGCTTGCCCAAGGTTATTCTCCTGTTGATGCAGCGATATCAGCGTCACTTGCACATGCGCTTTCATCACAGAAAATCAGCCCCGATTTTTCGCTTACGCCTTTTGAGCTTATAAAAAAAATCTGACAAAAAAAGGGAGCCGCCTGACCGACGGTTCCCAAAAAGGAGGATTTTATGAAAAAGCTTTGAACTGTTCTTCTACTCTGCCGCCTTGACGAAAATCTTGTCCGCCTGTTTTGTTTTTGTGGTTCCGTCAAGCACTGAAAGCATGACCCATGAGCCTTCCTTTACGTCTGAAAGTTTCAGCTCTTCCATCATCTGTCCCGGACCGAACCCTGGTTTTCCGTGATTCATGTTCGGACCTTTTCCCCTGCCGCCGAAATTTGCCCTTGGATTTGTTCCGTCTGATTTTGCTTCGCCGGATTTTGCATCGTCCGTTTTTGCGTCCTCAGATTTTTTGTCCGTTGATTTTGACTCATCTGGTTTCGGTAAATCTGGCTTGGCATTTTCGGTTTTTGATTCCGGTGTTTTCATGCTCAAGATTTTCGTAAAGCCTGTCACCGCATATTCCGTAACGTTTCCGTCAGCGTCCGCGATTTTGATTTTGTTGTTTTTTGCGTCAACTGATTTCACCTGACCGATGACAGCGTTTTCATCGGCTTTCATCTGCCTTGGCAAACGGTTTGTGTTTTCACCTTCCTGATTTTGTCCGCCGTTTCTCTGGTGCGTCCTGCTGATTTCCGGCCTGCTTTTTTCACCGGAATTTTTGTTGTCGCTTGCGAACGCTCCAGCTGAAACGATAGCCGAAAGCAGAATTGCCGCCGTAGTTACCTTTGTGATTTTCTTCATAAACAAAAATCTCCTTGGGTTTCCCCGTTTGTTTGGTCAGCCTTTTCCCCTGCTGACAATACCGAATATACAACATCGGAAGGCGCAAATCTTTAAATGCAGATAAGAGAAAAATAAGAAGGCTCTTATTTTACAAGGAATCCCGGTGACAAGTGATTTCAATGGGTTAAATGCTTTTTTTACCATTAGATGTAAAAAATGTGGGAACGGGAATAAAAGCAAGCGGCATGGAGACACTTTGAAGGCGGGGAACAAATCTTAGGATTTAATTACAATCGCCTTCAACTCGTGGCTCCAGGACGTGCTTTTATGGTAGTGGACACATTTTTTATATAAATGATATATTTAACCCATGAAACACAATATGCAGATTTTACAGGAGACAGCGGCAAAATTCGGCCCGCTTTGTGTTGGTCTTGATACAGATCCTTCTTATATTCCAGAAAACATTCGTGCTCAGTATGAGTCGCCGGCAGCTGCTGTGCTTGCTTACAAC
>JAFPKH010000382.1:0-2933 GCA_017424825.1 Treponema sp.
CTAAATACTAGGTAAATCCATCAGTTGACAAACCACCCATTGTTTATCAAACTGCACTAATTATCGAACGACTTGCCGAACTTGTCTACTACCAGATTGGGTAGTTTTATATAAATTCGTAAGAATTTTGGAGTTTTTTGAGTAAATTTTGCCTTTTTTTCCACTACCCACTGTTTGACAAGCCCTTATGCGTACCAGTAAAATAGAAGTAAAAAGGGAGTCGAACGTGCTTTCTGCAGGTCTTCGGGCGAAAAAAAGTCTGAAAATCATCAGGATTCGGTGCAAAACGGTATTCCCGCAGAGGTTGTATGTCGCAGAAAAACAGTGAACTCACAATATCCACAACATCGCAGTACATAAATCCAACGAAGGCCTGGTCAGCACTTTCAAAGGCCAGACAGGACAGGATTCCGGTGTACATCTGCGGCATGTCAACCTACGGAAAGACCGAATTGATAAATCAGTTCTTTGAAGGGAAAAATTTCGTCTATTATTCTGCAAGGACGGAAGATGAGTCGAACCTTTCAAATTTCTCTCAGAACATCAATGAAAGAAGGAAAAATCCTATTCCGGTCGTTTTCGATGACATTCAGTTTTTTGACGATGAGGAAAAACGATTCCAAATCCTGACGATTTCTTCCCGCAGCGATGTCTGGCCGATTTTCGTCGCACGTCCACTGTCACTGGACTGGATGATTCCGTTCGTGACTACCCATAAAATCGTCATCATAACGGAAGACGACCTTGCCCTTACCGACGAACAGATTGCAAATTACTTTCAGGAACAGGGCATTCCACTCTCTCCGGAAAAACTGGACGAATTGCAGGATTTCATCCGCGGAAACCCGTATGCAGTAAAACTTTCCGAGGCACATATCAAAAAAACCGGCGACCCGGACAAACTGATTCCGTTTCTGAAAACCGTTTTCCAGGAATTCATGAAACACAGCGTAACCAAATTCTGGTCAAAGGATTTCATTGATTTTTTCACCACGCTTTCGATTGTAAACAGCTTTACGGTTGAACTTGCAGAAGTGATTACGGGAAATCATGCCGCTCAACAGCTGATAAACAGGGCTTGCAGCATAGCGAACTTTCTTTTAAGGGAAGAAGACATATACACGTTCCGTCGCATTCCGCTCGAAGGATTCAGGAAACAGGCGGAAGATTCGTTTACCAAGCAGGAAATCGCGGAATTTCAGATAAAGGCTGCAAAATGGCATGAGGAACACAACAATTTCGATGAAGCTGTCGACCTGTATGCAAAAGCCGACTGCAAGAAAGGAATCAAGAACGTACTCATACTGAACGCAAGGCAGAATCCAAGCAACGGATACTACACCGCCCTTTCCAAATATTATTTCAGTCTGACTGAAAGCGAAATAGAAAGCAACATCGTGCTGATGACCGCCATGAGTATGGTTTGCGCCATGAGCTTTAAAATAGAAGAAAGTGATCGTTGGCTCGAAAAAATCAGGGAAAAGGCCAAGACGCTGGAAGGAAAGGAAAAAAGTGAAGCAAAAAAATGGATTGCCTATCTGGAAATCGCTTTGCCGCACCACAAAAGTGAAAACATACTTGCAACCATAAAAAATCTGGCTTCGGTGCTTACGTCAAAGGAACTCAAGCTTCCGGAATTCTGCGTGACAAGCAATCTGCCGTCCGTAATGAACGGTGGTATCGATTTCTGCCAATGGTCGATCAAGGACCGGAGTATTGCAACGCTTTACGGAAAGATTCTTTATCTGGCATTGGGTAAAAACGGTAAGCCGATTGTAAACCTGGCACTTGCAGAATCTCTTTTTGAAAAGGCGTGGGATGATACGGAAGTCCTTTCGCTCATGAACAGAGGACTGCTCGAAGCGCAAATCGAAAACAATCTGGAAATGGAATTCGTTGCAACCGGACTCTTAATCAGGTTCTACTATTCAATAGGACAGTCCAAAATCGCACAGCTTCAGTTCAAGTCATTCGAACAGAAATGCCGCTCATCAAAAAGCAGGAAATTTTATCCGAATCTGATGGCCCTCAGGTGCCGCATGGATTTATACGAAGGCTATTCTGAAGGTATTGATTTATGGATGAAAAAATATGCGCCCGATGAAACCAAGGAAATGGTTGCCATGTTGCGCTATCAGTATCTGACGAAAATCAGGTGCTACATCAGGGAAAACAAGATGACGGAAGCATTCGCCCTGATTGAAAAAATGAAATGGTATGCAAATCAGTACCACAGGACCTACATAAAAATCGAATGCATGGTTCTTTCCGCCATAGTTCTTTTCGGACTTGAAAACGACAACTGGCGCAAGGAATTGACCGATGCACTTGAAGCGACCAGAAAATTTAAGTTCGTAAGGATAATAAGCGACGAAGGTCCATTGGTCCTGCCACTCTTGAACACTCTTCAGGAAGAATACCGGCAGAAGGAAAAAGAAAAGGAGAAGGAAAACTCCGGTGCAAAAAAGACTCATGACCACTCGCATTTAAGCGATGAACACAAGTGGTTCCTGACCGTCATAAGGCTTACCGAAAGGATGAGTCTGCTGTATCCGACGTACCATTCAAGCGTAAGTTCCCGGCACATCAATTTTTCCGACAACGCCCGCACCATTCTCGTTTTGCAGATGCAGGGACTTTCAGCCGCCAAGATTGCAGAAAAAACGGGCATCAGCTACGAAAATGTCCGTTACCACATCAAGCAGAACTACAAGAAACTGGGCGTAAACTCAAAGACCGAAGCCATAATCGCCGCACGCAAATTGGGAATACTGTAAGGCTGAATGGCGAGTTTATTGGTATAGAATGAATGGAAAATGTCGAGTTTTGCATTGATAAATCACGGTCATTGAACATAGTCGCGGTCATTGAGCGTAGTCGAAATGACCAAAGATATTAGGGAACCGCTGATTAATACACGGGGCTTCGACTAC
>JAFPKH010000383.1:0-10626 GCA_017424825.1 Treponema sp.
ATCAATAAGCATTCCACTGTTGTTTTTTCATAAAAGCGCAGGCCGATACCAACGGTATTGCTCAGCTCTTCCATAACAATATTTACAATGTCTGAAAACAGACGGGAGTTTGGTCGTGAAACGAACGGTTTTTGCAATTTTATCCTTTTTTATGCTTTTTGCCTATAGTGTCAGCGCGCAAAATTACGTCGCAACAACTTCCGCAGGCACAAGCAATGCAGAGATAGGCGTCAAGTTCTACAACAGAACCTTGTACTATCCGGGAAATGCAGAGGAAAACCCTGTATACATACACATCACGATAAGGAACACAAGCTCTGACACTCTCCGTTTCAAGCTTGCCGACGACAGGATTTTCAGCGTCGATTTCAAGGCGGTCGACGTAAAGAACAAGCAGCTTGCCCAGACTGACTACCTCATCAGAAAAAGAACGACCAGCCAGACGGTATACTTCCGTGAAATAGCCCTTGAACCTGGAGAAGAATATTCTTTCGTAGAAAACCTCAAGGATTACCTCAACATAAACGATGCATCGATCTACTATGTAACGGCCACATTCTACCCTGAGCTTTACAGGAACAAGAAAAACACCCTTACATCAAGAAGGCTCACGCTTGAAGTGCGCCCCAACCCATCCGCTGCATCATCAACATACGTTCCAATCGAAACCGAGACAGCCGCAATCCTCCAACCGGAAGAAATCAGCCCGGACAAGGTTATCGAGCAGACGATCATCGCACGCCAGCAGAGCGCATGGGACAAATACTTCCTTTACATGGACGTTGAATCAATCCTCAAGAACAACTCAACCAGAAGCAGAAAATACAACACGGCCAGCGCAGACGAAAGAGCCGAAATGCTCAGGCAGTTCAAGGCAGACCTCATGCAGGAAAGGATAGACACCGACATCGCTTCCATTCCAAGAAAATTCGAGATCGAGTCAACGAACTACACCCAGACACAGGGAACCGTAAAAGTACTTGAGTGGTTCAAGTACCAGACATACACCGAAAAGAAACGCTATACTTATTATGTCCGCCAGCGCGACGGAATCTGGCAGATTTATGACTACAGCGTAGACAACCTCGGAACAGAAGCCCTGGATTAATTTCATGGACAATAAAAAAGCCAAGTTTTTTTGTGAAAACTGCGGAGCCGAAGTTCTTTCAAGAGCGCGGTTCTGCCCTCACTGCGGAAAGTTTTTTTCTGCGGTGAGATGCCCAAACTGCAGTTACACAGGTCAAGTTTCAGAATTCAGAAAAGGATGCCCCCGCTGCCACTACACCGATCCAAGCTTCAACAACAATGCCGAAGAAATGGAAGATGTCGGTTCAGACGGACTCAAGCACAAGCTTTCAAGAAAATCAAAGAAAAAGATTGCAAAGGCGTTTGAAGGATACGGAGGAAAAGCAGCTGCCGTTTCAGGCGACACACCGATATGGGTTTTGGTACTGAGCCTTGTGGTTCTTGCCGCATCGATAATCGGCATATTCACGATGCTGAGATGCGAATGAAACAACAAGCCTAAAACATTTATCAGGCACTTGACAGAAACGTCATTTTGGAGTAATATATTTGCATTGATTGCCCGGATGGTGGAATTGGTAGACACGCTAGTTTCAGGTACTAGAGCTCTTACGGGTGTGCAAGTTCAAGTCTTGTTCCGGGCATAAACGGCGACCGTCTTTTTCAGGCGGTCATTTTTTTTGCATGAGTCTTTTGATGATTTTTAGATTTCAAGAACGATGCATCCGGTTGAAAGCTAAGGAAGCGGTTCCTTAAGTCAATGAAAAACGCTCTTCCCTTCCGTCCTGCATGTAAAATGAAAATCCAGAGGCAAGAAACCTTATGTTTCCTTCTGCACCGGCATTGTAATCTGCATCGCCCAGTATCGGAAAACCGCACCACCTTAGATGGCACCTCACCTGATGCTTGAATCCCCTTGCAATTTTCGCTTCGAATATGTACCGCTCATCATCATGTTCCGTCATCCTGAGTTCCGTGGCATATTCATATTTTTCGGCTTTTTTTACCGCCATGGGGCTGCTTTCACTGGTGACCGGGCGAACAAGCTTTCTGTCTTTTCCGAAATAGCGGAATTTTGAGCGCACAGATACCGTCTCACCCCCAAGAAGCCTGTCATGTACAAAAGGAAGGGGCGGAAATGATCCGTCTTTTTCATCAAGCGGGGAAAGCATTCCGCATTCGGCACGGTAAGATTTCACGAATTTTCCCTGGCTCTGCAAACTTATGATCCAATCATAAAAATCCTGGGTGGAGGCAATCAAAAGAAGCCCTGGTGTCACGGTGTCTATTCTGTGTACAAGCCCATGCTCGCATGATTTTTTTCCAGAGACACTTTCAAGCTCCGGAAACAATTCAATTGCACGGGAAAGAGCAGAATCATCAGAATCATTTATCGGTGCGCTGGGAAGCCCTCCGTCTTTTTTTATGACAAGAAATGGCTCGCTTCCTGTAGGTTCATGTATTATGCTGATTCCGTCCATCATTTATCCTTGTCCATGAGGGTCTTTTTGTAGACTTTGTGAAGGACTGACATGACGCGGAGAAATCTTTCAGGCGTGGACGTGCGGAATTCCGACCTTGTTGAAGATCCCGGAAGACGTATCCTAAGCAGGCGTGCATGCAGCATAAGGCTTGCGTCCGGAAAACGCTTGTCTTCCTTGAAATAAACCGAGTCACCCAAAATCGGGCAGTTTATGTATTTCATGTGAACCCTTATCTGATGCGTGCGCCCTGTCGCTATACGGATCCGCATGAGCGAGTATTCACCGTAGCAGGCAATGCATGAATAATACGTTACTGCGGATTTTCCTTCCGTAGTGCCGGTTACAGCCTTGAACCTGCGCCTGTTTTTAGGATCACGGACAATCTGGGTCTCAATCGTACCGTGCTGATGCTGAGGCCTTCCGAAACAGATTGCAATGTACTCCTTCGTTATGTTCCTGTGGCTCCTGAACTGTGACTGAAGCCATTCTTCCGCATCCCTGTTTTTTGCGGTGATTATTATCCCGGAAGTGTCTTTGTCAAGCCTGTGGACTATACCTGGGCGGCGGCGAACAAGTATCTCCGATGCAGGACCTTCCTTGATCTGCGGTATTTTTTCCCTTCCCCAGTGGTACAAAAGCGCGTTCACCAAAGTACCGTTCCAGTTTCCGCAAGCAGGATGAGTCACCATGCCCTGGGCTTTGTTTATGACGCACACATCGTCGTTTTCAAAGACAATGTCAAGCGGAATGTCCTCAGGCTCTATGTCCGACGGAATATTGTCTTCCCACTGTATGTCTATCTGGTCGCCGGGCTTCACTTTGTATGAGATTTTCTGTTTTTTTCCGTTCACAAGGATTTCAGTTACACCGCTCTTGAGCTTGCTCCGGTTCATGCCGTTTGGAAGCGATGCAAGGTAAGAATCCAAGCGTTGGGTTTCATTGAAATCAGAAGGAACTTTTACGCTGAAAAAAGGCATCACTTATCCCCTGCATTTTCATCTGAGCTTCCTGAAGATTTTTCATCAGCACCGGGACTTTTCGACTGACGGAATTTTTCAATTTCTTCATCAGTTGCAGGAACGATGGTTATAGATCCGGAGGTATTCATTTTTTCAAGCCGACGCGCCTCGTTGTTGTTTTTCACTATCGTAACTATCAAATCAACTATACCGATCACCGCACTTATTGAAACCGATATCAGTATTATTTTCTTAACGTCGTCCTCAGAAAAAACAGATGAGCTTTTGTCAAACGGATTCGGGAAAACTGTCGTGGCACCTGAAAAATATTTGTATGCGCCGAATGCAAAAGTCACGCCAAGAGATGTGAAAGGCAATGAACCCAGCGTTACAATTTCCGTCCGCCTTACATACAAAGCCCACTGAGGAAATTCAAAACTTTCGGATTCTGTGCTTTCCTTACTGTCCTCACAGTATGCCGGAGAAAATATGAAAAAAATCAGCAGCGGAATCAGCAAAATCCTTTTTTTATTCATTTCTGCCCCTGGTAATCCCTGTGTCCGAAAATGGCCGTTCCAACCCTGACCATGGTGCTTCCCTCTTCGATTGCAATCTTGAAGTCACCGCTCATGCCCATGCTGAGTTCTTTGACCGGAAGATCAGGATATGCAGCGTTGAGCCTTTCCCTGCATTCCCTTAGAGCCACAAAAGATTTCCTTATGATTTTTTCATCGTCGGTGAAAGGTGCCATTGTCATAAGCCCGGAAGGAATTATATGAGGATAAAGCCCGGCCGAAAAATTTTCAGCAGAACGCATGATTGCATCTGAGCTTTCATAACCAGATTTTGAATCTTCACCTGTATGAAGCTCGAAATAAATTTCAATTTTCTTTCCGGATTTCGCGCACTGCTTTTCAATCTCCGCAAGAAGAGCTTCCCTGTCAACCGACTGTATGCATGACGCATATTCCAAAGCTTTTTTCACTTTGTTTGACTGGAGCGAACCGATTATATGAAGCTGCGGCATCGCACGGTTTTCATTTTCAAGCTTTTCTTTCAGCGCGGAAAATTTTTCACATGCTTCCTGAACCCTGTTTTCACCGAACAAAACCTGTCCTGCGTCAAATGCTTCAAGAAGAGATTCAAGCGGATGGAATTTGCTTACGGCACACAATCTGACCGAATTTTCAGGCCTTCCCGAAGCTTTTTCCGCTTCATGGATTTGAGACAAAACTTCATTGAGATTATCCGCAACTGACTGCTCAGACATATAAACCCCCGTGCGCTATATTATAGCAGAACTGATCGATTCGGACAACAGCATGAAATCTTCCGGTTCAAGGTTCTCGGCTCGCAATGAAGGTGAAATGCCCGTCTTTTCAAAAAGCTCCTCTGAAGACAATCCCGGCGGAAGAACCTGCCTTATGTTGTTCTGTATGGTTTTCCTACGGCTTGAAAAAAGGGCGTGGACAAGAGAAACGAAAGTCTTTGGGCTTGAACATTCAAGAGGATTTTTCTTAGGCTTCATTATGACGACCTGGGACGCTACGTTGGGTTTTGGCCAGAAATTTCCTGCAGAAAGGACAAGGCCGGCCTCAACGTCATACTTCCATTGGCAGAGCACCGAAAAAGACGAATAGTTTTTTGAACCGCTTTTTGCGCATATTCTCTGAGCCACTTCCTTTTGCACCGTAAAGACGCATTTTGAAAAAGTAAATCCGTTTTCGATGGTATCCGCAATGAATGTCGCCGCAATGTTGTACGGTAGGTTTCCGAAAAGCCTGATTCCCGGATTTTCAGCAGGCACTTCACCCTTCCATTTTTTAAGCACGTCACCTTCGACAATTGAAAATTTCCCGGATGATTCCTGCTCCGAAAAAAACTGATGCAGCATGGATATAAAGCCGCGGTCTATCTCGAAAACCTTGAGGCTTGCACCCCTGTTCATGATTTCCTCGCTCATGCAGCCGAGTCCGGGTCCTATTTCCCACACGGAAGATTCAGGGCCTATTTCAAGCGCGTCGACTATCCTGCTCCTTGCAGAAGGATTTATCATGAAATTCTGCCCGAATTTCTTTTGCATTGCCATTCCGTTTCCTTCAAGGAATTCTTTGAGTGAAGCCGGAGAATTATAATCTGGATGGTTCATATCTCATACCTGCTAATAAATTTTTATTGGAGGAATCTTTGCGAACATGGAAACCACGCCCGTCATTCCGTTGTAAAACACATTCATTATACTACCAAAAAACGGTGAAAGAAAAGGGAATACAAAACATGAGATCATAAAAATCAGGGAAAAAACAATGAAAATGCTTGCGGCAGGAGATACAAAAACGCTCGAAATTATACCGACCGGCATGAACGCACCGAAAAAAGCAGCTGAAACAGGACATGTGGCGATCTGTGCTGATGCAGATGCAGAAAGAGGTGATGAAAGCTTCGGCGGGAGCAAAGGAGAAATCAGCATGTTGAGGAAATCCGAAAAAACAAGGATTCCGGCCAGCGCACCGTATGAAAGCATGAACGCAACGGAAAGGATGTCTTCAGGTAAAAAAATCACATGTACGAGAAAAGAGCATGAAAGTATCTCAAGGGTGTCCGTTTTTTTACAGAAAAACATTTTTGAAACAAGCGAAATCAGCGAGCAAAGAAGAGCACGGAAAAGCGAAGGTGAAAGCCCTGCAAACCAGACGAAAAACAATATCCCGGAAAGCTCGAAAAAATGAACGGCTTTACGTCCGAATTTTTTTCCGATTCCGCCTGCAAAAGACGAGAAAAAAGAAAGATGCATGCCGCTCAGTGCAAGTATGTGCGAAAGACCTGCATTTCTGAAATCATCACCGATGCCGTCGTCAAGATATTCCCTTGAACCGGACAAAAGAGAAAGGACAAGACCGCCTGCTTTTCCCCATGAAAACATAAGACGCTTGAAAACAAGCCTGCTCAAAGCCCTGAAATGCAAGACGGAATCTGAATATCCTTCATAAACTGCATCCTGGACGACAAAGGCATTCCTTTTTTCTGACCAAAATCCGCCGCATGAAAGCCTTTCACCGTTTTCGACGAGCATCACGCCATCAGAAACAGAATAAAGCTTTCCCGGATACACAGCCTCAACTATTGAAGCAGGAACGGAAATCTGTATGACACCAGACGCAGAGCTTTTTATCCTTGCACCGTCATCCGAAGATTCGACATCAGAAAGCCTGAGCTTGACCGAATAATAATCTCCCGCACCTGATTTCGACGGATTTGAGCATACGGTGCCTGAAACCTTTAGCATGTCCTGGACAGGAACGGCAGATTCATAAGGAGCTGATTTTCTTACAGGAACAATCCCGGCATAAAAAAGAACCGCACATACGGCGGCCGCAAGCAAAAAAGGGCTTTTGAGATAATAAAAGGCTCTGGACAAAGCTTCCTCCGAAAAAAAAGTTTTCCTTACCTTTATTATATTCAGAGAAAATCAGAATCCGCACCTGACATGCAGTTTTTTTTGAAAAAATCAGTGCTGAACGTCACCAGAAACGGATCCTGCATTTACGCTTCCGCTTTCTTTCGGATTTGAGCCAGAATTTGTGTCCTGAGGCATCATGTCAACGTCAAAAGCAGGCTGTGAAATCGACGGGATGTTTTCAGCCATGGTTATGATGCCCGAAGTTTCCGTATTGGATTCCTGGGAAACGCCTCCCATACCGAAGAACGATGATGAAGTGCTTTCCGGCTGATATGAAAAATCATCCGCTGAACCGGACACAGGCTTTTCTTCCTGCACAAACTCTGTATTGCCCTCAGGTTTGTTTTCAGCCCTGCCGGAAACGATTTTTTCCATCTCGTCCTCTTTTTCATCGTTTTCTGATTCGGACATGGCCTCGTTCTTTTCTTTTTCTTCTTCAGGAAGCACGTTATAGACGAATGCAAGTATCGCGTTTTTCATTGAAGGATCAATGTGCGTGCACTCAAAATGCAGCCTTGACTGCTCAATGTCCTTGTTGTACTCCACGCCGCGCACGACTCCGTACATCATTATAAAGGAGCCGTTAAGGTCAAACTGGAGCTTTATCCTTATGTTGCCCTTTCCGTATCCTCCGATCCTTATCAATGCGCCGTCCTCGCTTATGTCCTCAAGAAGGCACCGGAACCCGCCGTCAGTGTTTACGGAATTGTAGTCAACGGTGTTTTCCTTTATGAAATACATCTGGGCATAGATATTGCAAGGCACGCGTACTGACTGTCTTTTCTGCGTCCTTACCAGATTGGAACTGTGATCAAGGAAAATGGCCTCCTGTCCCTGGAACACCCCGACGTCAAAAACCTTGGAATCAAAAGCGTATCCTGCATCGCCTTTTCTCCAGAAATAAACGGATATGGTATGATCCTTCCAAACTTCCTTTTCGAGCATTATGAACCTGTGGTTTTTCTTGTCCTCCTGCTTGGGAAGAGAAAGCACAAGGCTCGTTCCGTTTGAAAGAAGCTTGGATGCAAAAACGCCCTTGCCAGAAAGAATCACCCTGAAACGCTGGCCGGGGTCAAGGTATGCCGTATTGTCGATTCCGCGCTTTCCAGATGAGTCCAAAGTGATCCTGGTGCGGTAATTGTAGAGCCTGGTCAGGAAATTCTGCGTCTTGAAGCTGTTTTCAGTGCCGTTCTGCCTTGATTCGTTTATAAACTGGACTATACATTTATTGAGAACGTCAAGAGAAACGAAAAGTGCAAGCGGATCCTCCAGCTGAGTCTTTTTTGCCAAAGACCACAGGGTGCAGATCTCAGAAAAGCGAAAATCAGAATCCAATCCCTTTGAAAAAAACTGCATCATCTTGTCGTTGACAGAATAGAATCTGGCAATCAGCAAAATGAAAACAGCAGCTACAAGGAATGCTATAAGAATACTCACGTTGACCGTTCCTCTTGTTAATTATATATTAACATAATGATTGCGAAAAAAAAACACCTAATTATAGAATTCGGCATTATTTTAGTTTTTCTTATACTTCCTCCGCTTTTTCAGTCCCCGGTTCAGTCAGAAAAGCTTGAAATAGCCGGCGCAGGACGTTTTTCCATACAAATTTTGATACAGGCGCTCATTTCCGCACTGCTTTTATGGCAGAATTCAAGGCAGCCGTTCACAGGAGAGGACAAAGAATCCAAAAAAAACAGGCTGATTCCGTTTCTTTTATGGGTTCCCATGTCTCTCGGACTCATGATGATTTTTCAGGCAGCGATAAGGGCATTGTCGCTTGCATTCGGCTCAAAAGGATTGGAAAGCATGGTTTTCCCGGATTCCGCACTTTCTTGGGCAATCTACTTCGTGAACCTTGCCGTAGCGGTAATCTATGAGGAAACTTTGTACAGGCTTTTTCTGCCCGACGTTCTGCTCAACTTTGCCGGAGAAAAAAAGAAAGCCCGCGTTCCTATAGAAGCCGCATGCATCCTGATATTCGCTTTTTCGCACAGATACATGGGATATCCTGCCGTAATAAACGCCGCGTTGTGCGGAACGGCGCTCAGGATTGCAAAAATCAGGACTAAAACCATAAAAGCCCCTGCACTTTCCCACCTGATCTACAACATATTACAGACAATTATCCTCTATTTACTTGCGAAACCTTGAAACAGTTTACAGTTTTATGGTATACTCTTTCCATCTTCGTTCGTGGGACAAAATCTGCCTTCAGGAGAAATCTGCGGAGGCTCCCATAAAAAAAATTATAAAGGATTGGAAAAATGATTTACACAGACACAAGGGACAAAAACGTTCAAGTTGATTTCAGAACCGCCGTCATGAATGGAATGAACGCGGAAACCGGAGGACTTTACATACCGGTTGAATTTCCTAAGCTTGAGCAGTCTTTCCTTACGAAGATTCCAGAGCCTCCGTTCAGGGAGGTCGCATTCGAAATGGCAAAACCATACGTCAAGGGAGAGATTCCAGATTCTAACCTTGATGAAATAATACAGGACGCATATCCGTTCGCGGCAAAGGTCGTACCGATTGACAGAATCAGCTACGTGCTTGAGCTTTTCCACGGACCGACATGCGCTTTCAAGGATTTCGGAGCAAGATTCATGGCACGCGTCATGTCATACTTCAACCGCAATGAGGACGACAACCTGCACATTCTCGTGGCAACGTCCGGCGACACAGGTTCAGCAGTCGGAAGCGCATTCCACAATGTTCCCGGAATCGACGTGACGATCCTTTATCCTGATGGAAAAATCTCTCCGCTCCAGGAAAAACAGCTTTCCACATTTGACGGAAACGTTCGTGCACTCAAGGTAAGCGGAACATTCGATGACTGCCAGAAACTCGTCAAGACGGCATTCACAGATTCAGACCTCCGCAAAAAATTCCGCCTCTCATCAGCGAACTCAATCAACATATCAAGGCTTCTTCCGCAGAGCTTCTACTACATGTACTCATCCCTCGTCGTGAAGAACAGGATTCCTCAGGATTCAAAGATTGATGATCCGTCAATCATCGTAATCGTACCGAGCGGAAATTTCGGAAACCTCACGTCAGGTCTCATCGCAAAGGAAATGGGAGCACCGATCGCAGGATTCGTCGCCGCAACAAACTCAAACCACACCGTACCGGACTGGATTGCAACCGGGAAATACAAGGCACGCCCTTCAGTACAGACTCTCAGCAACGCAATGGACGTAGGCGCACCGAGCAATTACGAGCGCATTTCAGCAATGTACAGCCTTGAGCAGGTACGCAGCATGATGGCATCTTACTGGGCAGACGACAAGGCAACTCTTGAAGCCATAAAAGGCTGCCACGACAAGACCGGCTATGTAATCGACCCGCACGGATCAGTTGCATGGAAAGCATGGTACGACATAAGGAACGGCGAAATGCAGAAGCTTTTGAACAAAGAACTTTCAGGCGACATCAACAGAACCGGCCTTACGAACAGCGCACCGTCATGGGCAAAGGCAGTAGTTGACAAAACGGCGGTCGGAATCATCCTTGAAACGGCGCACCCGGCAAAATTCGGCTCAACTGTAATCGACGCAATCGGAAGGGAACCGAGCATGCCGGACAGACTTGAAAGAGTTTTGAGCCTCCCAGACCGTGCGATTCCGATGAAAAAAGACTACAAGAACTTCAAGGAGTGGCTTGTTTCAAACCTCTAGAAAACAATGACGGG
>JAFPKH010000384.1:0-25906 GCA_017424825.1 Treponema sp.
GAATACATAAGGGAACTCCGCGACAATGACAGGCTCTAAATTATATATAGACACCGCACCATTCATCTATTTTCTCGAAAAAAGCAGCCTTTACTTTGAACAAATAAGAAAATTTTTCATAGACTGTAAAAATACCAATGCACAGCTTTCAACTTCTGCCGTAACGGTTGAAGAATACTGCGTATACCCACTTTCCCAAAAGAATAATCAAGCAGTTTCTAATTTTGAAAAATTTTTAGACGGAATGGAAATAAAAATCATACCGGTAGATAAAACGGTTGCATTGGAAGCTGCTGAACTCCGTGCCAAATATCCCGCGCTAAAAGCCCTCGATACTATACATTTGGCAACATCTATCATAAATGAATGTTCGGCATTCATAACAAACGACAAACGTTTACAGCAGACACAGGAAATTTCTGTAGTCACAATGGCTGATTTGGCAAAAACCTCTTTCTGAAAACAAATGGAAAATCGCTCAAAAACAATCCGGCAGTGGAAAAATCTGCAAAACTGTGGTAGCATGGAAAGCGGAGACAAGTATGTTCGTAAATAAACTGAACCAGATTTACAAGCCGAAAAGAATCCTCTATTATATTGAAGCAAACGACGATGAGCTTGGTGCGTTCTACGACGGGAAATTGCCTGAAAAAATCAGTGCGCACGCAAATGCATTCGGTACCTACGACTATCCCGGTCTTTTTTTCATTGATGCCGAAAATCAGCTGCAAAAAGCGGTCATAGGAATAGAGTTCAGGCTTGATGATGAGAGGATCAGCTATCCTTCTGATTTGAAATCCATCGTTCTGGACGAATCGTTTTTTTATTCAATAGAAATCGACAATGAAATCACTCTGAGCAGAAAATCGATTGAAGAGCTGTTTGAAAAAATTGCGCTCGACAATGACGCACACAGGACGTTCACCGACCTTTCAATCAAGCCGACGTCAAAAGTGACCGCAGTTTTTACCAGCTATAAAAAAATCAGGGTCCTTTATGAGTGTAAAATCGACAGGGACAGCGCAAAATACATAATCGACGACGACACCAAAAACCTCGACAAAAATGATTTGTACAAGATGTCGTTTTTCGATCCGATTACCAACCACTACAACTGGAACCACCTTGAGGCTTTTCTTGAGATGCCCTTGGACAAAGAAATCCACGACTATGCGTTCGCCCATTTTGACATCAAGGAATTCCGCGTCCTTAACGAAGTCTACGGGCACATAACCGCAAACAAAGTTTTGTCCCGTGTCGTTGATGCAATGAACAATGCAGATTTCGTCTACACGAGCGCAAGATGCCACAACGACAATTTTGCGATGATGATAAAGGACATGCCCGAAAAAGAGATGGTCACCCGGCTTGAAAAATTTTTCAACGAGCTTTCGTATCTTGACGAAGACCCTAACTACAAAATCTACTTCAGGTGCGGAGTGGTTCCCATGCAGCGTGCCATGCTTTCAGGAAACCGTGTCGCCGATGCAGGAAAACTCGCCCAGTCACTCGGTCAGAACCCAGGCAGGACGGAAATCATAATCTACACGGACAAAATGCACGACGACATTTCATGGGGCAACTACATAAAAGCCTACGTTGAAACCGCAATCGAAAACGACGAGTTCGTGGTATACCTACAGCCCAAGTTCGACATCACCAAAGACAAAATAAAAGGCGCGGAAGCATTGATAAGATGGAACTACAAGAACAAGGAATTCCTTTCGCCGGCAAGATTCATCCCGTTTTTTGAAAAGGACGGCTCCATCGGAAAAATCGATGACTTAGTGCTTGAAAAAGTATGCCAGGCATTCGAAAGATGGAAATCAAAAGGAAAGCCGCTCTACCCAATTTCAGTCAACCTTTCCCGGAACAGGCTCTACGACAGGGACTTGATTCCGCATCTCACGAAGATCGTCGACTCACACCGCATAGAGCATTCGCTGATTGATTTTGAGCTTACCGAAAGCGCGGGATACGACAACACCGGCCACATGATCCAGGTGCTCAACGACATACGTTCGAACGGCTTCAAGATTTCCATGGATGATTTCGGAACCGGATATTCATCACTTTCGCTCCTCACGCAGATGCCGCTTGACACGCTTAAAATCGACAAGAGTTTCGTTGACAAAGTATGCACTGAAAACGAACGCGAAGAAGACATAATCGTAATAAGGCACATAATCGCGCTCGCAAAGGAACTGGGATTCACAAGCCTTGCAGAAGGGGCCGAAACAAAAAATCAGGTCGAAAAACTGCGCACGCTGGGCTGTGAAATAATCCAGGGATACTATTACAGCAAGTCCATCCCAGTGGCTGAGTATGAGAAAAAATATCTGGATTAGAAAGAAACTCAGTCAGCGTCAAGGCTGTAATTAATGAAGGATATGCCTTGCTTCCGCAATCTTTGAGTTGAATTCCTTTGAATAGATTTTCTGTTCTTTGTTGTCACCGTACTTTGCGATCAAGTATATCTTGTCTTTGTCAGTGAAATTCAGGAGAGAATCCATCTGCTTTGAAGAAAGTGCCGACGTGAAGCTTGCGCTCATTTTTGAATCATCGCTTGTTTCAGTATAAAGAAGGCTTATGTCTTTAAGCGCAAATCTTTCGCCGTTACATTCAAGTGCAAGGGAGAACGGATTGTAGTCATTATAAGATGAAGCAAAATTTGCAGTGTAGTTTACTATAGTATTGTTAACGAGAGACTTGTCTTTCGTCACGAAATAAATGTCCAGGTTGATTGAATCCACCGGGTATTTTTTCATCTTGAAAGTGGTTTCATGGATCAGGTTCATCTGGGCGACTTTTCTTCCGGGGTAAAGGAGTGCCTCAAAATTTTCGTTGGTCAGGACGAGCGTAAGAGGGTCAACCAGATTTCCGTTTTTATACATGGTCAGATGAAGATGCGGGCCGGTTGAATAGCCGGTGCTTCCTACAAGACCGATTTTTTCACCCTGCTCAACCTTGTCGCCTTTTGTCGTAAGAAGCTTGCTGAGGTGTGCATACAGCGACTTATAGTTTCCTTCGTGGCGGATTATTATGTAGTTTCCGTAGCGGTTGTGCCATCCTGAAACTTCGACGACACCGCTTTTTACGGCGTAGACCGGAGTGCCGGTGGAACATGCCATGTCGATTCCGTTGTGATTGCTTGGTACGCGTGAAATGGGGTCAATTCTTGGACCAAACTGCGATGTAAGATAAAATTTAGTTTTTTTAAGTGGATTTATAAAATCTTCAGACATGGTTTCTTCATTTTTTCCTATTGAAGAACCTCTCAAAGAACTAAGTGACGCGCAGCTTGCGAACATAAGTGAAAAAGCTACGGTCAGCCAAAGAAAACTACGTTTCATGACACCCCACAGACCACTTTTTTCATATCTCAAAAATCTCTATGAAATAGAGATACCATTTTTTATAACTTTAAAGCGATGTAGTCAAGACTATTGAGAAAAAAATAACAGATATTTTTGCTCCCGACAATCAAAACTGCACAAAAAAACAAAAAGACACGCGCCTTAAGATAAACTCAAGACTACGTGCCTTGTTGAATTATCTTCCGACATTTATTTTTCGGAAGTTTGTCGAAAGAAGTTCAGCGTTTCCTCAGCTTCAATCGAAAAAAGACCGGCTATCAGACCCTGAACAAGAGATCCTCGTATGACGGGAACGGCTTGTAGTCTTCACCAAGGAGAACTTCAATCTGGTCAGCTGCGGCCCTTGTTTCTGCCATCGCAGGGATAACCACATTGGCGTATGCCTTTGCTTCTGCCATGTAGTCGCCTGCCTGCTTTGCTTCAAGATGCTTTTTGCTGAGTTCTGCAGTCTTTGCGGAAAGCTCGTTTACAAGACCGTCGAGTTTCTGGAGAAGCTCCGTTTCGGCACAGCATTTTGCAGAAGGAACGACCGTTTTAAGATCAATTACAGTCTTGCTTACGTCCTTCATGTACCTGAATGCAGCAGGGAGTATGTCTTTGTTCACCATTTCAAGCATGGTCTGGACTTCAATGTTCAGAACCTGGCAGTATTTTTCCAGCTTGATTTCATAATGGCTTTCGATTTCCTTTTTGGAGTAGATTCCCAAATCGGTGAAGAGCTTTACGTTCTTCTCGTCCATGTAGTGATCCATCGCTTCAGGAAGATTCCTGAGGTTCATAAGTCCGCGTGATTCAGCTTCGGTAATCCAGCTTGAATCGTATCCGTTTCCGTTGAAGATTATTCTCCAGTGTGCGGTCAGCTCCCTCTTTACCAAAGCCTGAAGGTCAGCGTCGAAATCTGCGGCACCTTCAAGTTCATCCGCGAAAGATTTGAGGACATAAGCGACGATTCCATCCAATACGGTGTTCGGCCCTGATATTGAAAGTGATGAACCGACTGAGCGGAATTCAAAGCGGTTTCCTGTGAAAGCAAACGGACTCGTTCTGTTTCTGTCAGTTGAATCCTTCGGAATCTGAGGAAGCACGTCTACGCCCAAAGTCATCTTTTTCTTTGTCTTCTCGTCATAATGGGTTCCGTTTTTGATTGACTCAAGGACTGCCTGAAGCTCTTCACCCATGAAGATTGAAATGATTGCCGGCGGCGCTTCGTTTGCACCAAGGCGGTGGTCGTTACCGGCAGACGCAACTGAAATCCTGAGCAGGTCCTGATATTCATCGACGGCCTTGATTACGGCTGTTACGAACAAAATGAACTGGGCGTTCTTCTGCGGAGTATCACCCGGATCAAGGAGATTTTCGCCTTCATCCGTAGCGATTGACCAGTTGTTGTGCTTTCCGCTTCCGTTGAGTCCTGCGAACGGTTTTTCATGGAGGAGGCATACAAGACCATGGCGGCGCGCTACTTTTTTCATGACTTCCATGGTCAGCTGGTTCTGGTCAGCGGCAATGTTCGTCGTGCTGAAAATAGGAGCCATCTCATGCTGTGCCGGTGCAACTTCATTGTGCTCGGTCTTTGCAAGGATTCCGTATTTCCACAGAGTATCGTTCAAATCTTCCATATATTCCACGATTCTTGTCTTGAGGGCGGCAAAATACTGGTCGTCCATTTCCTGACCCTTCGGAGGTTTTGCACCGAAAAGCGTGCGTCCTGTCATGCGGAGGTCTTTTCTTTTGTTGTAGTATTTTTCATCAACAATGAAATATTCCTGTTCCGGTCCTACGGTTGTGGAGACATGGCGTGCAGTGCTGTTTCCGAAAAGGCGCAGGATTCTGAGGCTCTGTTTGCTCAAGGCTTCCATTGAACGGAGGAGCGGAGTCTTTTTGTCCAATGCTTCTCCTGTGTATGAACAGAAAGCGGTCGGTATGCAAAGCGTATGCTCTTTTACGAAAGGATATACGGAAGGATCCCAGACAGTGTATCCGCGGGCTTCGAACGTGGCGCGTGTTCCACCGGACGGGAATGAAGATGCGTCAGGCTCTCCCTTTACAAGTTCCTTTCCGCTGAACGTCATGAGGATTCCGCCGTCATCAGTCGGATTGATGAAGCTGTCATGCTTTTCTGCAGTGATTCCGGTAAGAGGCTGGAACCAGTGCGCGTAGTGAGTGGCACCCTTTTCAATAGCCCACTCTTTCATTGCATGGGCAACCTGATTTGCCACATCAAGGTTAAGAGGAACTCCTTCGTCCAAAGTTTTTTTGAGAGCTTTGAACGTTTCCTTTGGCAAGCGGTCTTTCATGACGCGCTGATTAAAAACATAAGAACCGAAAAGTTCCTGAACATTCGTTGGTGCCATCACATTACCCCTTTGAATTTAAAATAAGAAAAGGCGGTGTGAAATCCAGATTCAAAAAAGTAGATTTCACATCGCCTTTGATGTTGATTTCATTATCCACATTCAGGGGCTTTATGTCAACATATAAAATAAAAAAACATTGAAAACAAATTTCCGGCGTTTATTTGATTTCGGAAAGCGGAACTATGTCGTAGCCTGAATTCAACACTGCACTTATAAGCGCATGGAGCTTTTCATAAAGATAGTCACCGCGGGTTCCTTTTATGTTTCCTATGTCTACGCTGATCACCATTCCGTCATGCAGGCTTTCGACCATTCGTTTTATTATTTCATCTGCGCTCAGATAATCAGTACCGGCATCAGAAAGAGCGTCTTCAAAAGAAATCCTGTCGTTCACTTCGTTCCATGAATCAACATACCTGTACCCGGCAGAGGTTCCGGCACGCACCATCATTTCATCAGCATGATAGTAAGGGGCATGCCACAAAAGATCAAGTTCCTTACCCGAAGCAGCAAGGAATTCATCTTCGTTTCTTGCAAGGCCGCGGCGTATGAAATCTGCATCTATATCAAACTCATCGCAAATCAAATCTGCTGAAGTGAAAAAACCTGAAGCACACCGGCATCCGCTTGCAACGATCTGGCATGTCTCAATCGGATAGCGTCTTATGAATTCTCCGTTTATAAAGAAAGTTGCCTTAAAGCCGAATTTTTCAAGCACGGAAAGAACCTGTGCAAGCCCTTCGTTTCCTTCCACTGCATCAAAAACGAGCGACACTTTTCCCTTTGATTTTTTCTCAACGTTCGTTTCCGGTATAAGCGCATAAGTATAGGCAGGTGCGGCAAGAGAGCGGACGAACACTGCATCAGAAAAAACGGCGTTCGGACATTCAGCTGTGTATGCACGGAATTTTCCGTTCGCAACATATTCAGAAGAAGCAGGCGCATTCTTTTTTCCGGAAGCTGACCATGAATTGTTTTTTTCATTGTATTCATAGCATGTAGAATCAAGTTCCGTCCATGCACGGATTTTACCGGAATCCCATGACGCGCATTTTACGGAAGAAAGATAAAGCACGGATTTTTCCCACTTTTTTGAAGATGACGCACGGCTCCATTTGAACAAAGTGCTGCATCCTCCTGCAATGACAGAATCAGAATCAAGCCACCTGAACGAAAGCATTTTTTCGCCTTCAGATTTTGAAACCAAATCCCATCCTTCCACATTCCTAAGCTCAAGCGTCTTGCCGTGGATAAAGGCGGCTGTTTTTTTGTCGGGAGAAAGCCTTATTTCCCCAGGCTCCTGATATGTTTCGACAAGCGAAAGTCCCTTGTTCATCGTATACACCGATGCGGATTTTTTTCCTTTTGAATAGCTCAGGTTTTCAATCCACAGATACGGGATGTCACGCGATGACCAGAACACGTTGATATCAAGCAAGGAACCGCTCAACCCAAGGAGGCTTTCCATTTCACGGACTGACGCAAATCCGAATTCATCAGGAAGAGAATAAAGCGAAGCGATTTTTTTTCCGCTCACACAAAGGATGTATTTTTCGTCGCCGCTTATAAAAAATTTGTCGTGCAGGGAATCAAACGGAGATGCAAGGCGTGCAACGGGAGTGCCGTATCCTGTAACCGCATAATAAAGCCCGCGCGTGTAAAGCCCCCTGCCTTCAATCCTGTAAAGTATGTCGGCGTTCGCATAATAGATGTTTCCCTTGATCCACTGGACGCTTTCAAGGCTTCCTTCACCGATTTTCCTCATCGAACAAGGAGGTAGAAGTTCTTTTATTGCGGCCTCGCTCGATGCAAAATAAACGGTTCCGCTTTCTTCATATAAAAAATATTTTGAATCGTCGGACCATTTTACCAGAACGGAATCAGACGGAGGACATACGGCGCTTATCTTTACCTGAACTCCTGATGAAGACTGAATCAAAGAAAGTCCGCCTGCATTGTCTTCCACGCATATCCATTTTCCGTCGGGGCTTTCAATCTGCCTCGGACATTCAGCCTGACCTGCCGGGAACGAATCATTCCTTAGAATCCACGTGAGCTTTCCTGTGTCCATGCTGTAGCGTGCGGTTCCGAAAGAATTTCTGAGCTGAACGACATTTCCGTAAAGAAGCTCCATTTTTTCAGGAACGCATGTCAAAAGAGAAGGACTGTTTTCAGCGGACGTCTTGCCCAGCCTGCACTCAAAAAGAGAAGAAGAAGATGCCGTGCCGGGGAAATCAAGCTTTGCGGAATAAAGCAGCTGATTCGAAGAATTTATGTCGTACACTGAAAATGATGTTTTTGAAAAAGCCGGGAACAATGCCGGACAAAGCAGCGAAAAAACAAGGGCTGCCTTTTTGAAAGACAGAACGCTTTTTTTCATATGCATACCTCCTGCTACAAAAAAGCCCCCGGAAAAAAGCCGGAGGCATGAACCAGTGAAGAAAACACTTTGTTTTCCGTACCGTCAAATCTATTTAAGGATGGAAAGCGGATCAATGAGGCTTCCGTTTTTGTAGACCGTGAAATGCAGGTGCGGGCCTGTTGAATATCCCGTGCTTCCGACAAGACCGATCTTATCACCCTGATTGATCTTCGTGCCTTTTTTGACAAGAATCTTGCTCATGTGGCCGTACAGAGTCTGATAATGATCCTTGTGCTTGATGATTACGTAGTTTCCATAAGAATTGTGCCATCCAGCGACTTCGACGGTTCCGCTCATTGACGCATAAATCGGAGTTCCAGTAGGACAAGCCATATCAATACCAGTATGGAAGGAATTCTTTTTGCCGGAAATAGGATCAGTCCTTGAACCGAACCTGGAGCTGAGGTAGTATTTTGCCTTGATCGGTGTGACGAATTTTTCGCCCATGGCCTTTTCAAGCTCTGACTGAGGCAATGAACCGCCCGGAATGAAAAGCCTGTCACCCTTCTGAAGTGAACTTGAATCAAGGAGGTTTACGTCAAGAAGGTCAACGACTGACACGCCGGAATATCTTTTGGCAATCTTCTCAAGGGTATCGCCGCTTCTGACGGTATAATAAATTCCGTCCATGTTCGTATACCTGAGCTTTTTGCCTGAAATTTCAGACGCACTGAAATCCCTTACGCTCGGATTGAGTGATATAATAGTAGAAATATTTGAAAGACCCATCCTCTTTACGAACGAAGACAGAGTCTCGCCGTTTCTGACAGTGGCTGAGTATTCCTTGACAGGCTGGAGCATCTTGACCACAGGGAGCGGCGATCCGTCGTCATCATAGATGAATCCCCATTCGTCAAACTGAGGTGTAGTCTCCATGGCAAAGGAAGACATGGTTTTGTCAAGGTATTCCACAGCCCAGTCATTGTCCACGCGGACTTCAACCGGAACTGCGAAGCTTTCTGCATATGCATACTCATCGACGTTCTTTTTCGGGAAATAAATGCAGGCTATGACCGCAGGTACAATCCAGCCTATTTCAACGATCCTTAAGACAGTCTTACCAAAAAGAACTGCGGCTTCTTTGGCCGTCATGAGGAAATTCTTCAGCCCGTAATTCTTGGGCGTGACAATCACCGAAGAAGCATAGCGCGCACGGTTGGTCTCTTTACGGAAAACGCTCTTTCGCGCAACGCTTGAATTATATGATTTTTTACCTGAATAATTTATTATTTCCATAGTTACTATATCGACATTCCACTTATGCTATATTAGAATAAAATCCAATGAAAATGAAGGGTAAAAAGCGAATTTTTCTTATAATTTTTTTAGGAATTTTTACGGGAATCTTATTGAAGACATTCTTTTTCGACATAATCATCATAGAAGGGAGTTCCATGGAGCCTAATTTCCATGAAGGACAGCTCGCATTCGTGAACAAGCTTGCATTCGGGCTTGACATACCATTTTCCAACCGGGCTTTCGTCCAATGGTCAGAACCGAAAAAAGGCGACGTAATAATCTACCTGATCGACGACAATCTCGTGATAAAGCGCTGTGCGGCAACAGGAGGCACTCCACTAGAATATTCCTACGATTCGGGGTATAATCTGCACGTTGATGACAAAACCATTCCGCTGACTGACGGTCAGTTCAACAGGATGAAAGACTATACGAGCGTCCCGGCCGGAACGATACTTGCCATAGGGGACAATTCCGCGGTTTCGATAGATTCCCGGACATACGGCTTCGTATCAGTGAAAAACATATTGGGAAAAGTAATATGCAGACCAACAGATTTCTGATAAAAAAACGCTCGCTTGCAGTGCTCGGCATAAGCATTTTTCTAATGGTCATTATTTTCATAAAATTCGTGACCCTCTCGCTGAATCCACCGCCGCCGGCAAGAAAGGCAAATCCAAAAATAGAGCGCGGTTCCATAGTTGACAGCACAGGAAAAGTACTTGCGGTATCCACGAATTTCTATGACTTCGGCGTAACTCCGTCAATGGTTGAGAACGTCGAGGAATTCGCGAACGCAGTTTCACAAGAGCTTAAGATGAACCCGGTTGTGATCCAGAACATCATAAGCTCAAGCCAGAATCCGCGCTATGTGGCGCTGAAAAAAAAGCTTACGGAACAGGAGCATGACAGGCTGTCCGCCATCATTGAAGAAAACGGCTACAAGACTTTCTGCCGCTTTGACCAGATTCCGGGAAGGGTCTACCCTCTCAACGACCTTGCAAGCCAGCTCATCGGATACATGGGAATCGAAGGCAAAGGATTGAGCGGAATGGAATATCAGCTTCAGGACATACTGGTTCCGGAAGTCCATGCAGATGACGAAAGCCCGATAATCTACGGAAAGAACGTCTACCTGACCATAAATTCCGACCTGCAGCACAAGATGGAGATAATCGCAAAAAAATCCATGGCGGAAACTCAGGCTGAAAATTTCATGCTGATTGCGATGGACGTAAAATCAGGGGAAATCCTAAGCTACATAAGCCTTCCTGAAGCAGACCTGAACAATTATTCCACTGCACAAGCCGACCAGAAAAAAGACAGACCGGCAAACGAAGCATACGAACCTGGAAGCGTATTCAAAATCTTCACGGCCGCGGCCTACCTTGATTCAGGCGCAATCAACGAAGACACTCTTTTCCTCTGCGACGGACTTTACACAAGGACGACAAACCTGAACGAAACCATAAAAATCAGCTGTCTTGGAAACCACGGATACCTTTCTGTGAGGGGCGCACTGGAACTTTGATGCAACGACGCTTTCGCCCAGATGAGCGATCTGCTTCCGACCGATTTGTTCCTTACATACATAGACAAATTCGGTTTCGGCAAAAAAACGAACGTGGAGCTTCCGGCAGAGGCAACGGGATACATAAAGACTGCCAAATCAAAAAGCTGGTCTGCAAGAACCAAGGCAACCATGTCCATTGGCCAGGAGCTTACGGTCACCGCACTCCAGATGGTTCAGGCGGCAGGCATAATCGCAAACGACGGAATCCCGGTCAAGATGACTTTCATCAAAAGGATAAAGGACAAGGACGGAAAAATTGAATACGAGCATACACCGGAATACGGACAGCGCGTATTGAAGCCTTCCACGTCAAAATACATACTGAGCTGCATGGAAACGACGGCAGAAAAAGGAACCGGAAGCCGCGCGGCATTGGGGGACATTTCTATCGGCGTAAAAACGGGTACCGCACAGATGGCCGACACAGTGCACGGAGGATACAGCGAAACCGACTTCCTTTCAAACTGCATGGCAATCTTCCCGGTCGAGCAGCCGGAAATCGTACTTTACATAGTCATACAAAAGGCAAAGGGAGAAACATACGCAGGACGCATCGTTGCACCTGTAATACGTGAAGCCGCAGACGAAATCATAGACACATTGGGCATGAGCCGTGAAGGAGCACCGGTCGTAGGTCACTCAGGAAAAGTTTCAATCCAGTCGAACCTTCCTATTTCACTCACTGAAGCTGTTCCGAATTTCATCGGCCGTCCGAAAAGAGATTTGATTCCCGTCATTTCGGCACACCCGGAGCTTAACTTCGTCATAACCGGCGAAGGATGGGTAAAATCACAAAAACCTGCCCCCGGATCACCGGTTACGGAGAACATGACAATTGAACTCATTCTGGAATAAAAACATAGAATCATTTAAAATCCGCTTTCCAATGCTCGCCGACATGCTCAAGGACAGCATAAATGATTTTGCGGAAAAAAAAGACGGGTTTCCGCTTGAAATAATACAGGCAAAAAACGGAGAGCCGACAGCACTTGAAAACAAAGTGCCCCTGCATTCAAAATACAATCCGGGAAGGGAAGCCTCACAGCTTGTCCAAAACTCTGATTGCAGCGGATCAGAAGCGGCGGTTTTTCTCGGATTCGGTCTTGGTTATGCGGCGCTTGAATTTGCAAGGAAGCATCCGTCGATTCCCATGGTGATAGTCGAAAGCAGGACTGACTATCTTTTTGAGGCATTTTCCGCACTCGATTGGGAAGACATACTAAAGCACAGGGACTGCATTTTTGCCGTCAACGCCGATCCTTCAACTGCGGCAGCACTAGCTTCATCTTTCGGAACTTCAAAAATCACTTTTTTTTCGACCGCGGCACAAACAGCCCATGACAAAAGCTACTTTGACGAAGTGAAAGCCCAGTGCGAAAAAAGCAGGCAGAAAGATGAAATCAACACGAACACGCTTGAAAAATTCTCGCACCTCTGGCTTAAAAATTCATGCAGGAACCTGAAATTCCTTGACCAGAAAGACGGAGTAAAAAAATATTTCCGGGCAGCAGAAGAAAGCACGCTTGGAAAAGAACTTCCGTTCATAATAATTGCGGCGGGACCAAGTCTTGAAAAAATCCTTCCACATCTTGCAGAGCTAAAAAAAAGAGCCGTCCTCGTCTGTGTCGATACTGCGCTAAAAGCATGCCTTGAAGCAGGAACCGAACCTGACTTTATCGTGCTTGTCGATCCCCAGTATGCATGTGCATTGCACCTTGAATTCCTTGAATCTCCTTCGGCCGTTCTGATTACGGAAAGCGCTGCATGGCCTTCGGTTTTCAGGTTCAAGTGCAGGGAAACGGTCATGTGCTCGTCGCTTTTTCCGATCGGGCAGTATTTTGAAAAATTCCTCGGCGGAAAAGGTCAGCTCGGTGCTGGAGGAAGCGTCACCACTACGGCATGGGATTTCGCGCGTAAATGCGGTGCAAAAAACATATATCTTGCAGGAATGGACCTTGGATTTCCCGGACGGCAGACACACATACGCGGCTCCCAGTTTGAAGAACGCAGCCACCGGACTTCAAGGCGGACCCACACGGGAGAAACCGACGGAATCAATGCGCTGCTCGGAGCAAACCCGAAGATTGCGGAAGATTTCAACGGAAACAAAATCCTCACTGATTCAAGGATGTCCATGTTTTCCTGGTGGTTCGAAAAATCAACTGCAACCGCGCTTGAAGACGGACAGAAGACATACACGCTCACGCCCGAAAGCCTTGCGATAAAAGGAATTGAAACATGCGGGGTAAAAAAGCTTCTTGAACGGGAAGATCTTACGGAAACAAAAAATCTATTTTTCAAAAAAGCGGAAGAAAAATCAGCGGAAGAAAAAAACGGGGGTTCTGATTATAATCTGGTGCTTGAATCTTTTTTGGAAAACCTGGACGAGCTTTCTTCACTTGCAAAAAAAGGACTCCAGCTTTGTAAGGCAGGACTCGAAAACCCGGTGACAGCCGCATCAGTATCCGCAAAGCTTCAGGAAATCGACTCGAAAATAATAAGCTCAAAGGCAAAGGATGCGGCATCCCTCGTCTTCCCGACAAAAAGGCAGCTTGAAAAACTTACCGCCAGTTTGCCGAAAGAAGGACCTCTTGCACCGCTCTACATGTCCCGGCTCATTTACACGGAACTTCAGAAAGCGGTGAAAGAATATCAGGATGCGTTCACAATGTTCTGAACCAGATCCAGCACTTTGTCAGGACATGCGCTTATACATGCCCCGCAGCTCGTGCATTTTGAATAGTCCACCACAGGAATGCCGTCCGTCACTACGATGCATTTTTCCGGGCACTTTTTCTCGCAGATTCCGCATTTTATGCATCCGACCGAGCAGTTCTTTTTTATGGAAGGCTTGTTGTCGCTTCTGTTTGAACAAAGAGCCACCGAACCTTTCAGATTGCCGTCGATGATTTTGAAAAGATGCTTCGGGCAAGCTTTGACGCATTTTCCGCAGCCCACGCAGACATCGTAATTTACGACAGGAATGCCGTCGTTACCCATGAAGATTCCGCCGAAAGAACAGACTTCAACGCAGTCGCCGAATCCCACGCAGCCGAAAGAACAGCTTTTGGTTCCATTCACTGACATAGATGCAGCGGCACATGTTTTTATTCCGTTGTAAATGCCTTTTGAAGAAGCGCATGACGAAGTTCCCTTGCATGCAAGCACGGTGACTTTTCTCTGCGCAGAAACTGACACTCCGAGAATCTGCCCTACTTTCTCTGCAACTGAAGGACCGCCCGCAACACAACCGTTCGGAGGAGCATCTCCCTTCACCACGGCAGCGGCAAAGGCAGCACAACCGGCATATCCGCAGCCACCGCAGTTTCCGCCTGAAAGAATGTCCTGAACGGCCTGAACCTTAGGATCAACCTTGACAGTAAATATTTTTTTGAAAAGACCCAGCAGAAGACCAAGGACGAACGCAACGCCCAGGGAAACCGCCGCAGTAAATAAAATAACCATAATACACAGCCCCAAATCCGGAAAAACCGGCTCTATTTTATAAGTCCCTTAAAACCAAGGAACGCCAAACTCAAAAGTCCCGCGCATATATAGAGCATCGGTGTGCCTTTGAATGCTTTCGGAACGTCCGCAGTCTTAAGCTTGCTCCTGACGCCTGACATAACGACCATGCTCAAAAGGAATCCCAATGCAGAACCGACGGCATACACAAGGCTTTCACCGTAGTTATAATCCTTGCTGATGCAGTTGATCGTAACGCCGAGAACAGCACAGTTTGTCGTAATCAGGGAAAGGTAGATTCCCATTGAACTGTAAAGTGCCGGAGCTGATTTTTTCAGATAGAATTCAACGAGCTGAACCAAAGACGCTATCACGAGTATGAAAATCAAAGTCTGAAGGAATTCCAGATGGAGAGGAACCATTATGAACTTATACAAAGGCCATGTAACGGCAGTCGCAAGTATGATTACGAAAGTCGTGGCTATTCCCATGCCGGTCGCTTTTCCGGTCTCGCTTGTCATACCGATGAACGGACATATCGCAAGGTACTGGATGAACACGACGTTGTCCACCAGCATAGATTTTATCAGAATGCTAAACAAATTCATTTGTCAGCCTCCTTTGCAGGATTTTTTTCTACAATCCTTTTTTGCTCCGCCTTCATTTTTTTGTCGGCTATAGAAAGCTTGATTCCCTGAACCAAAGCACCAAGGCATCCGAAAACGATGAATCCGCCCGGCGCACTGTTGAGCACTCCGATCCTGTAGCTTTCCGGTATGATTTCAACTTTCAATGCGGTTCCTGCCATGAGCGTTCCTCCTCCGAAAAATTCACGGATGAATGAAATGCACAAAAGGACGGCCGTATATCCGATCCCCATGCCCAAAGCATCAAGGACGGAATCACTGATTTTGTTCTTTGACGCAAAAGCTTCGACACGCCCCATGATTATGCAGTTGACGACTATCAACGGAATGAAAACGCCGAGCGCATCATAGAGGGACGTAACGAAAGCCTGAAGCACCATCTGGACGATCGTAGTGAACGCCGCGATGATTACGATGAAAACAGGAAGACGTATTGCAGACGGAATATGCTTTCTGAAAATCGATATGACAAGCTCGCTCATCACAAGCACGAAAGTCATTCCCATGCCCATGCCCAATCCGTTGAAAATCGACGTGGTGATTCCCAATGACGAGCAAAGTCCTATGTTCAAAATCAAGAGCGGATTTTCCTTTATCAATCCGTTCGTAAAAATACTCATCTTTTTGTTCATATTATTTTCCGCTCCTTGCCTGTAAAAGACATTCGGTCATTGCAGCACAAGCGTCATCCATGAGCACGCCGATTCCGTTGCTTGTTATCGTCGCACCTGAAATTGCATCGAAGGTAGCACCGGCAATGAATCCTTCTGACGAATCCTTTCCGGTAAACTGACCGAAGAAAGTTTCTCCGCTTGAAAGTTTGTAGGTAGGATCGCTTCCTTTTTGTCCGAAGCTAGGGGTATCCGTGTTGTCAAGGTAGCGCATTCCTGTTACGATTCCATTGACATCCATACCTACCATGATTGTAGAGCGGTCATAAGTCGGACCGGAAATTTCTGCAACGGCACCAAGAATCTCCCCTCCCTTTTTCGCAAGGTTGATTGAACCGATTACAGTATTTCCGCTTTTCGTGCTTCCATTGAAACCATCGGCAGTCTCGAACTGATCAGCTTCCGGGAAAACCATTTTCATAGCCGCAGCCGCTTTTTTTAAGTTGTTGGACTCTATTACGGGAGCCGTAACATTATGGACGACGGCAAGGACAGTACAGGCAGCAACCGCATAAACCGCCAGTATAAGACCGAGCTTTACCATGTCCCATATTCCGTCAGATTTTTTTGCAGTAGCGCTCATTTTTCTTCCTCCGCTGATGCCGGGACTTCAAGCCCGTATTCTTCGGCAATTTTTCTTACGTCAGCCCTTGCATGGCCTTTTTTGCCGTAACCGTATTTTCTTGCAGTCAGATTGTTGAGGAACGGTGCGACTGCATTCATAATCAGTATGCTGAACATGACGCCTTCCGGGTATCCTCCGAATTTTCTGATAAGGAAAGTTATGAGTCCTGCTCCTGCCCAGAAAATCAAGCGGCCTTTTTTGGTCACCGGAGAAGTGGCATAATCGGTTATCATGAACACGGCACCGAACATGAGTCCGCCGGTACACAAAGCAGTAAGAACGTCAAAGCCTGAACCGCCAAGCCCATGTCCTTCAATCAAAGAAGAGAAGAAAGTGAGGACCGCAACAGTACCGACCATTGAAACGGAAGCCCTCCAGTCGATTATCCTTGAAAGGGCAAGGAATGCGAATGAAATCAGAATGAGGAGTATGGAAGTTTCACCGATGCACCCCGCCCTGTTCCCAAAGAAATAAGTCAGCAAAGTGTCTGAATCAAAGAATGCGACACCGGATTTCACCTGGCTCATCATAGTGGCAGAAGAAACCGCATCCACATTCTGGGCTATGTTCCAAGTCCATTTGTCAACGCCCGACGCAGGATTGAACCAAGTAGCTCCGAGAGCTGCCGCAAAACTCATGAACATGAATGCACGTCCTGTCAAAGCAGGATTGAAAACGTTGCTTCCTATTCCGCCGAAAAGCCCCTTTGCGATAACCACTGCAACGAAGGCTCCTATGACGACCATCCAGAGAGGGACAGTCGAAGGAAGGACAAGTGCAAGAAGGACACCGGTAACCGCAGCCGAAAGATTGTCTATGCAAACCTTTTTCCTTGTGATTTTCTGGAAAAGGAATTCAAACAGCACGCAGCTTACGACAGAAACAAGTATGGTCATAAGCGCACCGAGACCGAAGACAATCACGCCGTAGATACATTCCGGCAAAAGTGAAATCAGTACGGCAAGCATTATAGTGCGCGTTGAAAATCCCAGGCAAAAATGCGGGCTTGATGAAAGGTAAATGTCTTTTGTATTCGTCTTTGGATCCGTCATTTTGTTTCCCCCGATTTTTTAGCTGATTCTGCCTTTGCCTTTTCAATTGCAATCTGTGCGCGGACGGCTCCTTTTCCAAGCCTGATTCTCTGCACCAGACGGACGTTTGCCGGACATACGAAAGAACAGCATCCGCATTCGATGCAGTCCATGAGACCGAATTTTTTTGCAGCCGCAAGGTCGCCCGACTTTACGTTGCGTACCATAAGGACGGGAGTAAGTGCCATAGGACATGCATTGACGCATTTTCCGCAGCTTATGCACTGGCCTTCGTCAACAAGGTATGTTTCTTTTTTCGTAAGGAAAGTGACGCCGCTCGTTCCTTTTGCAATCGGGAACTGGGTGCCGGGCATGGCAAATCCCATCATAGGGCCGCCGCTTATGACTTTTACTGTCTCATCTTTTTTAAGCGAGAACACTTCCGGAATCAGGTCGGAAACCAAAGTGCCGACCGGAACCCTGATATTGCACGGCTTTTCAACCGCACCTCCGCTTATCGTAAGTGCACGGTCAATCAGAGGCATACCAAGACGGAATGCATCAGACACAGCGCATACGGTTCCAACATTGGTTATCACCGCACCGGCATCAGCAGGAAGACCGCCTGAAGGAATCTCCACTCCGAGAACGGCTTGGACGATATTTTTTTCACATCCCTGCGGATACTTTGTCTTTACTATTGAAACGGCCATTTCTTTTTCACAGCCGCTTTCTTTTATGGCATCCTTAAGCTTAGGCGCTATATAGGCCTTGTTTTCTTCAAGCACAATCAGACTTCTTGCACCCACGATCTTCGCAACGATACGGAGTCCGTCAACGACCTTCGCGCTCTGTTCCAAAAGAGTCCTTTCGTCAACGGTAAGATAAGGCTCACATTCAGCGGCATTGAGAAGAACGAAATCGATCTTTTTTCCAGGAGGCGGACTGAGCTTTACATGTGCAGGAAAAGAAGCTCCTCCCATACCCACGATTCCGGCATCACGGATTCTTCCAAGAGCCTCTTCTTTCGTGCATGCAAAAGGATCAAGAGGAGGCATAAAATCCGTTTCACCGCTTCCGTCGCTTTCAATCGTAATGCAGGGAACTTCCGCGCAGCCTGTCACCATAAAGCTCTGGATTTTCTTGACCTTTCCAGAAATGGATGCGTGAACCGGGGCTGACATGAATTTGTCGCTTTTTGCAATAATCTGACCGCGCTTTACAACGTCACCGACTTTGACCAGCACGGTATTCGGAGCGCCTCCCATCGTAACGGGGATCGTCACCGTTTTTGTAGAAGGAAATGCATCTGCAATCTCACAGGAATTGCTCATCTCCTTCATTTCATGGGGATGGACTCCCCCTTTAAAAGTGTGCATTTTCATAGATTTCAGTTTAACCCATAAATCAAAAATTGTAAAATAGATTACTGATTCATGCGCTTGATTTTATGGATTATTTTATAGTAGAATTCTTTTATATGGTTCAGACAGTTTCTATTACGGTTCAGCCCGGTGATGAAAAAAATCCTTCTATTATACACAAGCAGATTTTGCTGGCACTCGAAAAAGCCGGTGAAAAAGATGCGGCAGACGGTGCAAGCTTCGTTCTTGAAAAGCGTTCGGTCGATGCGCGCCATGGAAAAATAAAGCTGATCCTCCGCTATAAAATCTGCAGGGGCGGAGAAAACTCAGGAAAGTTCGAACCAAAATGGAAAAATGCAGGAACCGGAAAAACAGTTGCAATCATAGGATCCGGTCCGGCAGGTCTTTTCGGTGCTCTCACGCTTCTTGAAAAAGGCATAAAACCAGTAATCATCGAACGCGGCGAAGAATGTCCAGTGCGGAAAAGGATCATTGCAAAAATCAGCGTTGAAGGCACGGTCGATTCAAACAGCAACTACTGCTTCGGTGAAGGCGGTGCAGGTACGTTCAGCGACGGAAAGCTTTATACACGGAGCAACAAGCGCGGTAACATTTCTGAAATCCTTTCGATATTCAATTATTTCGGAGCGGATGAAAAAATCCTCACTGACTCGCATCCGCACATAGGAACCGACAAGCTTCCGAAAATCATACAGAACATGAAAGAAAAAATCATCAGTCTAGGAGGCGAATTCTTTTTTGGCTTCCGTTGCACTGGTTTTATGACCGAAGAAAAAGGCGGGAAAAAGAGAGTCACCGGTGTCATAGCCGAAAACACAAAGACAGGCGAAAAAAAAGATTTCCGATCCGATGCAGTGCTTCTTGCTACGGGGCATTCAGCATTCGACGTTTACGACATGATTTCACGCATATCACCGGAGTCACTTGAGGCAAAGACATTCGCAGTAGGAGTCAGGGTTGAGCATCCGAGGGAAACGATAGACATGATACGCTACCACTCGATGCAGGCGGCGGAAAATCTTGGTGCAGCGGAATACAGGGTTACGAGCCAGCAGGACGAAAGGGGCGTATACAGCTTCTGCATGTGTCCCGGAGGATTCGTAGTACCGAGCGCATCAGGACCGGAAGAAATAGTCGTAAACGGAATGTCAGCCGCAGGACGCAACAGCGCATGGAGCAACGCCGCAATAGTAGTTGAAACAAGACCAGAAGACATACCGGAGCGGTTCATTTCCGAAGCCGAAGAAAAAGGATGCCGTGCATTGGCAGGACTTCTTTGGCGCAGCCACATCGAAAAAGAAACGTTCAAAAACGGAAGCGGACAAAAGGCACCTGCACAGCGACTGGTCGATTTTCTGGACGGAAAGGAAAGCATGAGCCTTCCGAAATCAAGCTATGCACCCGGACTGGTTCCAAGCAGGATAGACGCATGGCTTCCCGTTCAGATTTCATCAAGGCTGAAAAAAGCATTCCGTGCTTTCAACGGAGAGATGAAAGGATTCATATGCCCTGATGCACTGGTCATTGCAAGCGAAACAAGGACTTCAACGCCGGTAAGGATACTTCGCGACAAAGACACAGGAGAATGCGTATCATTGGAAAATCTGTATCCAGCAGGAGAAGGAAGCGGATATTCAGGAGGAATCGTCAGTTCCGCAATGGACGGAATAAACGAGTGCCGTCATATTTCTGAAAAAGTTTTGAAGATGGAGGAAACATGAACGAAAATCAGTCTGCATTGAAAAAGGATGCCGTACCGTCATCGGTAATCCTGCTGCATTACTTGATCTACATTATACCGTCTTTCTATGCATTCGTACTTGTATGGTACAACCAGATATTTCCGAACATGAAAGACTACATGTCCACGCTGGTTTCAATTCCTGTGATCGCTTTCATAACCGTTACCGCGGCGGCAGTGATTTTCATGGACAGGACTTTCATAAAAAAAGTGTCAGGATATGACGGTTCAGAACAAAGCTATGAAGAAGCGTCAAAGGCATATTCTGCACACATGATACTGAACATAATATTTCCGGTCGCACTCGGATTTTTATGCCCGGTGTTCGTCATAATCAGCGCAAGGATGAAAAACATCCAGACAGGAAACTGGAGGTGCCTGTACTGCGGAGTAAATGCGGCATGCCTTGTAGCACCGACTCTCAGCACTCTCTGGTTCCAGAAATATTCCAAGTGGGCATCGTCATTCCTTCCGGTAAAAAGCAACAGGATCAAATTCGGAATAGCCATAAGAATCATGATAAACATATTCCTCATCGTCTGGGGAATTTATGCAGGAGTCATGCTTGTCGTAGTAAACTCATACGGAAACCATAACATAACGGATGCAACGGAATTCGCAAGCAGATTCGTAGTGCGCTGGATTCCGCAGCTGATTGCAGGCCTCATACTTTCCACAGCAAACATGGGTCTTATCGTAGGCGAGATCATAAAAGGATTGAAAAGAATCAACTCGTTCACGCAGAAACTTGCAGACGGCGACTACACAGGCTCGGAACTTGAAACAACATCCCGCGATGAGCTTGGAGTGATGATCACCCACATAAACAAATTCTATTCAAGCACGAAGACACTGCTTGACAGCATAAACAAAAGCGTGCAGTCAACCGCAGAAATAAGCGGCGAGCTTACGCAGAACATGGTCGTCACAGATTCAAGCGTAAAGGACATTCTCAAGGACATTGACGCAGTAAAGAAGGAAGTCGAAAATCAGAACGGCATAGTCGGATCTGCAAGCGGCGCAACGCATTCAATACTTTCAAGCATAAACAACCTGAACCACGGAGTAAAGAACCAGAACGAAAGCGTACAGGAAAGCTCGGCTGCCGTCCGTGAAATGGTCGCGAACATACAGAGCGTTTCTGAAATCCTCAAAAAAAATCAGGAACAGTCCGACATGCTCAACTCCGCTACGGAAACAGGTCTTAAAAAAGTCGATGATGCCGCAAATCTCTCGCAGAAAATTCTTGACGAAAGCTCCAAGCTGCTTGAAGCAACCGCAGTCATACAGAACATAGCAAGCCAGACAAACCTTCTTGCCATGAACGCAGCAATCGAAGCCGCACATGCAGGTGAATCAGGAAAAGGATTTTCAGTCGTTGCAGATGAAATAAGAAAGCTTGCCGAACAGAGCAATTCACAGGGAAAGGGAATCGCCGCAAGCCTCAGTTCTTTGAAGGAGCTGATTGAAGGAGTTTCAGAAAGCACCCATTCAGTACAAAACCAGTTCAAGGAAATTTATGACCTTACTGAAAACGTCAGCCGTCAGGAAAGCGTGGTCATGAGCGCAATGACTGAACAGGCGCAGGGAAGCAAGCAGATTCTCGAAGCGATGAAAAAAATCGACGACTCAAGCTCGGACGTAAGGACGATAGTACAGGAAATGCTCAAAGGCGGAAGGAACGTCGTCATACAGATGAACCTCATGGAAGAGTCAGCAGAAAACATAAACGCATCGGTCAGTGAAATGAACGAAAGTTCCACGAAGATTCTGGACACCGTACAGAGCGTAAATCTTTCCACCCAGAAAAACACGCGCTCCGTCCAAAGCATACAGACGGAAATGGGCAGGTTCAAGCTTTAGGGAAACAGATTTTTCATGGCATAAAAAAACCGGGATGTCCGTCAATATTCAGGCAGCCCGGTTTTTCAAAATTATCTAATCTAATCAGAAAATCCAATCAGAAAACGTCGGTGTTGTATTTTTTCGCCACGCTGATTTTATACAAAAGAGTTATTGCACTGCAGCCGCTGAAAACATTCCTGCCGACCGAAGTTACGCTCTGTGGAATAGTAAGCTCCTTCAAAACCTTGCAGCCGGAAAAAGCTTTCTCTCCTATTGATTTCAGATTTTTTGGAAGAACGACCGTCTCAAGCTTCAGGCAATCATAAAAAACACTTCCTTCGATTCTTTCGGCTGAATAAATGACCGCAGACTCAAGCCCTGAGCAGTAAGCAAAAGCAGAGTATCCGATTTTTTCAACTGAATCAGGAACCGTTATTTTAGAAAGACGTGCGCAGCCTTGGAAAGCACAGTTTTCTATCTCCTTTACCGAATTCGGAATCACCACTTCAGAAAGCATGCGGCAATATCCGAAAGCATTTTCAGGGATTACCGAAATCCCGCCAGGTATGCTTATTTTCTCAAGAGCGGTGCAATAATAAAAAGCTTCGCTTCCGATTTCCTTTACGCTTTCCGGTATTACGACAGATTTCATCGACCTGTCATAGAACGCACGTCTTGCGATTGCAGTGACAGGAATACCATCGAAATTATCCGGGATGACGACATCGGACTGATACGGACAGTCAATTATTCCCTGTATCGTGATTTCAGTAAAATCATCGTTCATGGAAATCTGCCAGTTACCCTGGGTAAAGGTCACGGTTGAAGAAAATGCCGCGGACGAAACGAATGCAAAAACCAGCGCAAAGACAAAAAATTTAATTGCTTTCATACAAACAAATTCCTTTTTCTATAATAAGATGACATTTATTTTTTTTCTTCGGATTCCGTAAGTATGTTTTTCGCCGCAACGGTTACGGTTCTGTCATAGCACGAGAACATTCCGTCAACCCCGGACGGCAGGCTGCTCTTCGTCAAAAGGCTCACGACAGGCACAATGACCATAGAAGCGAGCATACAGAAAACTCCTGAATACAATGAGTTCTTGAAAACAAATGACAGGAAAGCGTTGGATCCCACGTTTACCGCACCAAGAGAAACCAAAAGCTGGAAAATCATCATGCATGTTCCGAAAATGAAGCTTGCAGCAACCGAAGCCTTGGTCGTTTTTTTCCAATAAAGCCCGTAGAGGAAAGGAGCAAGGAAAGAGCCGGAAAGCGCACCCCAAGAAATGCCCATGAGCTGAGCGATGAAAGTGACCTTTGACTTTGCCTGGAGTATCGCTATAGCGGCGGAAATAAGTATGAACATCGCAACGAAAACACGGAGGACAAGCATGTTCGATTTTTCACCCGCTTTTTTCTTCCTGAACCCGCCTATGAAATCCAAGGTAAGCGTGGAGCTTGAAGTAAGCACGAGAGAAGAAAGAGTGGACATGGAAGCAGAAAGAACGAGAACAAGCACGATTGCAATGATTACGTCCGGGAGGCCTGAAAGCATCGTAGGAACGATAGAGTCAAAGCCCTCTTTTGAAACGGCATCCTGAGTCGTGAAAAGCCTGCCGAATCCTCCCAAGAAATAGCATCCGCCGGCAACGACTATTGCAAAGAAAGTTGAAATGACGGTTCCTATCTTTATTGACTCCTCGCTTTTGATTGCATAGAATTTACCGACCATCTGCGGAAGTCCCCATGTTCCGAGAGAAGTAAGAAGAATGACGATCAGCAGATAGAAAGGCTGCGGACCGAAGAACGAAGCATATCCTCCTGCCATGACATCCGACTCAACCTTTGAAAGCTCGATTATGGAACCCATGAATCCGCCGTTCCTTGAAAGCACAGCCGCAATCACCGCAACGATTCCGACAAGCATTATTATGCCCTGTATGAAATCATTTATTGCAGTCGCCATGTATCCTCCGATGATTACATAAATTGCAGTAAGCACCGCCATGACGATTACGCAGACCGCATAATCCACGTTGAACGCCATTCTGAACAAGCGTGAAAGACCGTTGAACAATGAAGCGGTATATGGAATAAGGAAAAGGAACGTGATTGCAGAAGCCGCGATTTTCAATCCTGTGGATCCGTAACGCTGGCCGAAGAAATCAGGCATGGTCTTTGAACCAAGATGCTGGGTCATAATCCTCGTGCGCCTGCCCAAGATTGCCCAAGGCAAAAGAGAACCGATGAACGCATTTCCAAGCCCTATCCATGTGGAAGCAACTCCGAAACTCCATCCGAACTGTCCGGCATAACCGACGAAAATTACGGCGGAAAAATAAGAAGTTCCGTAGGCAAAAGCAGTAAGCCAAGGACCTACAGTGCGCCCTCCAAGAACGAATCCGTCAACGTTGCGCGTGCTTTTCCGGCAAAGGATTCCGACCACAATGAAAACGGAAAAAAACAAAACCAGCAGTATGATTTTTACAGCCATTTTTTACCTCATATTACCTATATTTATAAATCCATTTTATAAATTTGTTAAAAAAATCTATTTCAGAATCTTGTCCAAAACCTTGTCTTTCTGCCGCCAGTTCTTGTCGACCTTGACCTGAAGATCCAGTGAAACCCAGTAAGGGAAAATGTCACGGCAGACTTTCATGCTTTCCTTTCTGATTTCCTTTATCATTGAAGCACCCTTTCCGATTACGATGCCTTTCTGACTTTCGCGCTCCACATATATAACCGCACGCACGTCAAGACGGTTTTCGCCCGCCATACGCATGTCCTCGATTGAAACATAAAGCGCATGTGGAATTTCCTGCTCAAGCCTGTTGATCGCCTGCTCCCTTATGATTTCGGAAATCCTGAATTCAACTTCCTGATCCGTATAATATTCTTCTGGATAAAGAAGCGGACCTTCCGGTGAAAGCTCGCAAAGTGCATTCAGTACATCCGAAACGTTCTGGTTTCCTTTCGCACTGATTTCAAAAATTCTTTTTTCAGGAAAATCCTTGAACCACTTTGAAATAAAATCGCGGACGCCTTCCCTTTGTGAATGTACGTCATCAATCTTGTTGACCGCTATGACAAGCTTTTCCGCATATGGACGTGCAAGGGCAGCAATCATTTCCTCTTCGTCACCGCACTCCCTGGTCGAATCTATAATGTAAAGGATTGCATCGCTGTCCTCAATCTGGTCGGAAGCAATTTTTGAAAGCTTAAGGTTCATCTTCTTTTCGCTTTTGTGAAGCCCCGGTGTGTCGATAAAAACAAGCTGCCCGTCCGGAATGTTCACTATGCCCCTGATTGCGTTCCTTGTAGTCTGTGGAATCGACGAAACGATGCTTATCTTCTCACCGCTCGCCGTATTCAAAAAAGTGGATTTCCCGGCAGAAGGCCTGCCAATTATGGAAACAACTCCCGATTTCTTATTGACCGTAGATGATTCTTCATTATTCATAGCCAATATTATAGAAAAAAAATTGCGTTTCTGCTATAGGTCATTTTTGAGGGGAAAGTC
>JAFPKH010000385.1:0-7242 GCA_017424825.1 Treponema sp.
ATCCAGAACTACTTCGTAAATCCTGATGACTGCGAATACTATTTCAGCGACTTCGGAAAATACCTGTACGAAAACAACATAGTATACGTCGAAACTTTTTTCGCCCCCACTTCACTCTTAAAAAACGGCTTTGATTTCCACGACCTGACCCAGAGAATGTCAAAGGCGATCATCCGGGCAAAAGAAAAATACGGTGCAACTGTCAAAATCATCGTTGACGTAAGCCGCTCTTTCGGACTTGAAAACGCAAGGCACAATCTTGAGCTGGTGCTTAAAGAAAACAACCCTGACATAATCGGAATAGGACTCGGCGGTGACGAAGCAAAGGGACCTGCAAGGGATTATGCGGAAGTTTTCCAGGAAGCAAAAAAAGCCGGGCTTCACAGGGTGGCACATGCAGGCGAAACGGTAGACAGCTGGTCAATGAAAGACTGCATCAACCTTCTTGACGCTGAGCGCATAGGACACGGAATTTCCGCTGCATACGACGAACCTTTCATGCAGGAGCTTTCACAGACAAAGTTTCCTCTTGAAGTAAGCCCGACAAGCAACGTTTTCACAAAGCATTACGTTTCAAGGATAAAGGATCATCCCTTCAAAAAACTTTACAAAGCCGGATGCAACGTAACATTGAACACCGACGACCCTACTTTCTTCAAGGTAAGCCTGATCGACGAATATTGGAACGTCTACAGCAAGATGGGTCTGAAGCTCAAGGACATAAAGCGGATCATCCTCAACGGATTCAACGCTGCTTTCATGAGCGACGAAGAAAAGGCATCCTACTGCGCGAAAGTGAACGAAGCCTGGGACACATGGTTTGAAACCCATCCGAAAGAAAGCCCTTCCGAATAAACGGCAGATTCCATGTTTCCTCCGTTTCCAGAAAAAGAAGCACTAGAATGCTGCGAAAAAATGATTGAGGAAATCAGGTGCGGCATGCTTGAAATAAAGCACGAGGGCCAGATCAGCCGGGAAAGGCAGAATCCTCCGGTAATGCTCGGTGCACTCACATGCATTGACGGCCAAGGTTCAAAAATCATTGTCAGGACGGTTTCGGGAAACAGCAGGTATCTTGAGCCGAAAGAAAATCACGCAGGAATATTCTACGCTCCTTCAATAGTATCTTCAAAAGAGATTCAGGACGCGCTTTATGAAAACGACGGAAAAATCCACGCGCTTACTGCAAAAATAGATGCGCTTCCGAAAAGTGACGTTGAAGAAATCAAAAGGCTTTCAAAGGAACGCACGGAGCTTACGACAAAATCGCTCATAAAATTCCATGCCCTCTACTCTTTCCATACTTTCACAGGAAAAAAAATCACGCTCAGGGAAATGTGCGACGAAAAAAAAATTGCTCTTCCGCCGACGGGAACAGGAGAATGCTGCGGCCCCAAGCTTCTTGACTATGCGGCAAAAAATTCGCTCGTACCGCTCAGCATGGCAGAAATCCTATATGATCCTGAAAATGACGGGATGCAAAAACATGAAGCCGTTCCTCCCTGTGATTCAAGGTGTGCGATCGTTCTTCCCGGCATGCTAGGTCTTGAAATCCTTTACCGGGATGATTCAATAGTCGTGGTAAACAAGCAGAGCGGACTTCTTTCAATTCCAGGAAAAACGGTAAAAGACTGCGTTACGGAAAGATTGAAAAAACTTTTTCCCGGATGCATTGAACAGCCCTCCGTACACAGGCTCGACATGGAAACAAGCGGTCTTCTTGTGCTTGCGCTTACAAAAGAAGCTCACAGGAACCTGAGCATGCAGTTTCAGGACGGCAGTGTGGAAAAAGAATATGAGGCGCTGCTCGACGGGATACTTCCTAAAGCCGGCATTCCGAAAGAAGGACAGATGGAGCTTTATTTCAGGGTTGACCTTGACAACAGGCCGCACCAGATGTGGGATGAGACATACGGAAAAAAAGCCGTTACGCAATGGGAAATACTCGACGTGGAATCATATACCGCACCTGACAAAAGCCGGCGTTTTGCAACCAGGGTAAAATTCATTCCGCACACAGGAAGGACTCACCAGCTCAGGCTTGCGGCGGCAGATCCACATGGTTTTTCGGTTCCGATAATAGGCGACACTCTTTACGGAAAATGCGAAAAAGGCGAAAGGCTCCTTCTCCATTCATCAAAGCTTACATTCGAGCATCCCGTCACAAAAGAAAAAATGAATTTCATATCAAAGCCTCCGTTCTGACCGCAAGTTGAAAAAATCCGAAAGATTTTTTATACTCAATCCATGAAGATTTTCCATGCGGTTTTGTTTTCGCTGATACTGCAGATTCCCATGACTTTTGGCACCGCGGAGAGCAGGCTTTTGTATCCCGGATTATGCTCGGATCAGCTGGAGGACAAAAAAATTGACGCGGCAATCGAATGCTACCTTTTTTCACTTCCCCCTGAGCAAAGGATTTCGCAGATTTTTTTAGTGAACATCCCCGGAAACATAAGATACCGTCCCATTGAAAATTCAAGTAAAATAGACAAATATACGGGTTCGTCCGAAGTACCGCTTGTCCCCGGCGGAGCGATTTTGTTCGGATACAACATATCGGACAGCGCAGAGGACACCATGGATTTTCTTTCGTCGGTGGCTTCTTACTGCGATGAAAAAAAAATATGCAGGCCGTACATTGCGGTGGATCAGGAAGGCGGGTATGTCGCAAGGCTGAGGAACGTCACGAGCAGGCTGCCTTCAAGCGGGCAGGTCGCAAAAAAGCTCACTCCCGGACAAGCATACGAAATGTATTCATATCAGGCAAGGCAGATGCACGCACTCGGATTCGACATGAACCTTGCACCGGTCAGCGAAAGCGAAGATGAAGGAAACAAGGAGTTCCTTGACACACGCTCATACGGAAACAATCCAAGCGCAATCTCATACAGCATGGCGGCGGTAAGGGCATACCAGTCGAACGGCATATCGGCTGTCCTCAAGCATTTTCCGGGAAACACTAACACCGATCCGCACACAGGACTTCCTGAAATGCATTTTTCAGAGCATGAACTTGTAAAAAAAATAATGGAGCCGTTTTTTTTCATACTCGCATCGAAACCGGACGCAGTGCTCATGTCTCATGCAAGGACAAGCATCATTGATCCTTCAAGCCCCGCAAGCCTGAGCAGATCATGGGTCACGGAAAAACTGAAGGAAGAGCTTTCATACGGCGGTCTTATTTTAAGCGACGACATTTTCATGGGCGCACTTTCAAAAAACGGATTTCCCTCGGACGTTGCCGCAATAAAGGCCATAGAAGCCGGAGTTCATGTAATCATGCTGAGCGAAAAGCATTTCAGTCCGGTTGCCCTCGACCTTCTTGAACATGCACAGGACAATCCCGGTTTTTCTGAAAAGCTTTTGGAAGCGGAAAAAAAAGTCATTGCATTCAAAATAAAATGCGGAATCCTCAGGCTCGAAAAAAACGCCGGAGGAACATACACGGTAAAACCAGCAACGGATTCTGAACAGCGCGGTTCACGTGAAGAAAGGATAGATACGTTCAGAAAAAATTATGCGTTAGGCAAGGAATACTTCGACAAGTACTTCCGCTGAAATCAGGATGGAAAAATGAAACAGGACAAAAGCAGGGAAAAACAAATGCTCCGCGGAGAAACAGGTTTTGAAAACTACTACTCTTCCCTTTTCCCCGGACGCTGGGATGAACTTAAGCGGTCTCTTTTGGAAGACACTAAGCATGCCGCCGTGACATTTCCGGGATGCAGCACATATTTCCTTGATCCTGCAAGCGTGTGCGCATCTCTCTGCCTGCCTGTCTCAAACGCTGATCATGTGCTTGATTTGTGCGCAGCCCCCGGCGGAAAGACACTTGTGATCAGCGCGAATCTTTCTTCTGATGCTGACATGAAATCAAACGAAAGATCACCGGATAGAAAAAAAAGGCTTGCAAAAGTTATAGAAGATTCACTCCCTGAAAGCATATCATCAAGGATAAGCGTCTCATGTTCGGACGGAGCAACCATGTGCCGCAATGAAAATCAAAAATACGGAAGCATACTTTTGGACGCACCCTGCTCAAGCGAAAGACATGTGATGAAAGATCCCAAATATCTTTCGCAATGGTCTCCGGCACGGCTTAAGAACCTTGCAACCGAACAATGGGCTTTGGCATCTTCTGCATGGAGGATGCTTGAAAACGGAGGCTTCCTTCTTTATGCCACATGCGCACTTTCACCTAAAGAAAACGATGAGATAATCCTGCGGCTCACGAAAAAATTCGAAGGCGCGCTGATTCAGGACATGGACGTTCTTGAAAAAATATTTTCCGAAAACCTATCTTCTGCCCTTTCAAAAAACATAGAGATAAAATCCCTTTCCGAAAAAAGCATCGAAGAAATATTCAGGTGCGCGGAACCAACCGGATGCGGAATGCACGTTCTTCCTGACACATCCGGCGGATACGGTCCGTTGTATTTTTCGCTCATAAAAAAGCAGTGATAAAAGAAGGATTTAACTGCTTTTCTAAAATCCGAAGCCTTTTAAGAATCCTCCGGTGAGTGCGTTTATTGCATCGGAGGCTGCGTTTCCTTCTTTCTTTTCACCATCTTCCTCATCATCGGTGCCTTCTTTTTTCTTTATGCCAAGCCCGTTGGTAATCGTCGATGTGATGGTATCCGTTACGGTCTTTTTCACTTCGTTCGTTTTTTCCTCGATGATTGCCGTCGCCTGATCTTTGACTTCGTTCACTTTTTCGGTGACCTTAGCAGTGACCTCTTCTTTTATCTGAGTGACCTTTCCGCTTATCATGTCCTGAATGTCGGATTTTTTCTGCATGAGGATTTTCTGAACGTCGGAAAGCTTCATGTTCTGAAGGTCTATGTCGCCTTCTATACCGAAGAACGCCTTTGCTTTCAGGAGCACTTCATTTTCAGAACTGTTGAGGAATTCCTCAAGCTTTTTAAGAGCCATGGCCTTGGCATCTTTTCCGAGTTCCATGACCACGTTTTTGAGTGCGTTTGAAAACTGCTCGCCGAAATTTCCGTCAAGCTTCAGATAAAGCCCGGTGTCCTTTTGATATCCGACATCAAAACCGAACATAAGCCTGTCGATCGAAGAAAGTCCGATATTGTAATATTTCGTGACAAGCTCGTTTTCAAATCCGTCGCTCGTAAGAACAACCGGATTAAGATCCATTGATCCCTGTGCGCTGAATCCGGTCGGGTCGGCAGTTCCGCTCAACGAAATCAATGCCGTTCCGTCGATTGAAGGCACTCCGCACTTGGTCGCTATGCCGGTTCCGTTTATGTTCATCTTGTAGCCTTCACCGGTGTATGAAACCTTGACCAGAGGCTCTTTGCTCGCTGCACGTGTATCAAGCGTAAATTTTCCTGTATGCGTGATTCCGCTTATGTGGAGCGTAAGGCTTGCAGTGGTCGGTATGTTGCGCACGTTCTGGTTGTTCGTTATTTCCCTTGCGTTGCATGAAAAACCGGTTCCGGAAATCAGTATGTTCTTTATGAGGAAACTCGGATATGCAGGCGTAAAGTAAAAATCGGTTCCGGGTGCGCGCCTTGATTCTTTTTTCGGTTTCTTTTCTTTCGGAGCGTCAGATTTCATTGACCTTGCCATTGAAAGACCTTCCATGACATAAGGGTAAAGATTTCCAAGCATGTTGTAGAGGACTGTGTTGAGCGCACTGTTCATAAGCCCCTTCAAATCTGCAAGAGTACCGGTGATTGTCGTGAGCCTGTCCACCACATAATCATAATCATGCTTTACGGTTTTTGAAACGTTGTCCGCCATGTCAGTGACTTTGATTACGTCAGTCTTCATGTCGTTGACGGCTCCCTGCATAGTCTTTGCAAGTGACTGTCCCTGCTCGATCGCCGCCGTTATCTTTTCAAGTGCATCCCTGAGCTTTGCAATGTCGTCAGGATTCCGTATGTCGAACGAAGAAAGGTTTATCGTCTGCAGATTCTGCACCGATGCCGTGAACGTCTTTATTTCCTTTTCGTATTCAGCCGGCTTGTCCTTCCACTTGTCATACAAAAGCGTCATGTCTTCCATTGTCTTCTGCACGACTTCAGGAGTGTTTATGTTGCTCTTTACGTTTTCGATTATGCTTTCGACGTCACTTCCGCCGAGCAGATCATAGGCCTGGTTTTTGAGCGCGTTGATTGAGTTGGTGAGCCTGCGCTGAAGCTCCTGTGAAAATGCCGAGCCTGTCGGGGCATTGTCTGAAAGTGCGCAGCTTGTCTTTCTGTCGGTATTCCACGCAATGCCTGATGCCTCAAGATTTTCGCACACGAATCTTTTTTTCAAAAGCTGGACCAAATCAAAATCAAGCTGGATGCGGTTCACCTCAAAAAGATTTTTCATCACGGAATTTTTGTTTCCGACTTTCAATCCGCCTACAGTTATGGATGCATCTAGGATTTTTACGCTCACATAATCAATGTCGGTTTTTGCCTGGAAAAATGCCTGGAACGTCGCAACGATAAAATCCCTGACAATCCGGTTTTTGTTTGCAATGACCCATGAAACCGCAAATATCATGAGGGTCAGAAGCACGGCAAGGGGAATCAGCCTGATCCTGAATTTGCTCTGGCTCTTAATCGACTTTGCAAACGATTTGTAGCGCCTGATTTCTTTTTTTGAGAACATAGCGTCCTTGGGGATTGCAAGCCTTGGTGTTTTTCCGCCGTCGCCGGAAGATTCGAACAAGGCTTCCACTTCCTTCCTGTCATCCGGGATGTAGATTTTTTTAAGTATCCTGCGCTTAAGGCTCTGGGGCGTGTATGTCCTTTTGAAGATTGCGGGAAGATTTTTGTAAGGCATGTTCCTCACTACTTTTTCTTCCCTTTCTTGTTCCATGATTTTGACAGCTTCTTTTATTGCCTCACGGGAGCTCAAATCATATTTTGCGGCGATACGGAGCTTTCCGTCATCCGGTTCAGGGTCAGGGATTTCTTCTGCCGTAACAATTTCATTTTCATTTTCGGTTCCGTCTATCACGATCGGCTCTGAAGCAGGCTCTTCATTTTCCGAAAGTTCGGCCGCAATTTCTTCTGATTCCGCAATTTCTGTCTGTTCAGAAACACCGCTTGCTTCACTTTCTGCAATTTCTGATTCTGCAATCTCGGTCTGTTCAGAAACACAGCTTGTTTCAGTTTCCGCATTTTCTGATTCTGCACTCTCGGTCTGTTCATCAACACTGCTTGATTCAATTTTCGCATTTTCTGATTCTGCAATCTCCGTCTGATCAGTTTGACCATC
>JAFPKH010000386.1:0-5298 GCA_017424825.1 Treponema sp.
AAAATATTACATCGATACATATGACACTTGGTCAAGCTACGGAGTTGAAAGCGAAGGCGTTGCAGTTTTCTATACTTCGGTTTACGGACACACAAAAAAAGCAGCTGAAAAACTTGCGGAAATATTAATTGAAAAAGCTTGTCCGAAAGTCGTCGTAAATGATCTTGCGCGCGAGGATATCTATGAATGTGTGGAAGATGCGTTCCGCTATGGAAAAATCGTTCTTGCAACCACGACATACAACGGCGGAGTATTCCCGAAGATGAAAGAATTCATAGGATTGCTTGAGGAGCGTAATTATCAGAAACGAAAGATTGCGCTCATAGAAAACGGAAGCTGGGCACCTCTTGCAGCAAAAGGCATTGTTTCGCTTTTTGAAGGTGCAAAGGAAATAAGTTTTGCTGAAAACAAAGTCACAATAAAAACTTCCATGACAGATGAAACCGTGGCTGCACTTGAAAAGCTTGCCGCAGAAATAATTTAGGGGGAAAATATTGAAGGAAGCGATCAGACAAAGGTATGATTTAATGATTCAGGATAAGAACGGAAAAGAAATCCATTATCTTGACAAAATCAAATTCGGAAAGCATGAAGGAATAATCCGCTACAACATCGAGCACTGCAATTTTATCATAAGCTGGGATGACGGTTCCACAAGGCAGCTGACTGCTCTTTTTGCAAAAAACATTGAGGTCACCGGTTCCGAATACACTGATTGAGCTTGGTATTTAATTTTTTGGAGGGAAAACAATATGACGAAAATTGAGACAAAAAATGCGCCGTCGGCAATAGGTCCTTATTCACAGGGAATCATAACCGGAAATATCATCTATTCTTCGGGGCAGATTCCGATCAATCCTGAATCTGGAAATATCGAAGCTTCGGACATTGAGGGGCAGACGCATCAGGCTTGCAGGAACATACGTGCATTGCTTGAGGCTTCCGGCTCTGATATGTCCAAGGTTGTCAAGACGACATGCTATTTACAGCGCATAAGTGATTTTGCCGCATTCAATTCTGTTTATGAGCAGTACTTCATTTCCAAGCCTGCACGCTCATGTGTTGAAGTCGGTGCGCTTCCAAAGGGTGCATTGGTGGAAATAGAAGTAGTTGCGGAAAAATCATAGATCGCTTTTGCCCGAAAATCTTTTTGACGGACGGGCTATGAGCGTGAACAAAATCATGAAGATTGAAGTCAGGGCGAGGCTCAATGGATAGACGTACATTATTGTTTCGAAGCTCGGATATGCTTTGAAAACCGTCGATATCCAGATGAGCCTTGTTCCGCAGATTCCTACCACCGACGTTATGGCCGGGACTGATGAAACTCCGAAACCACGCAGATAGCCTGAAAAAACTTCCTGTGCAAAACTGAACATGTATGCAAAGAATATAATCTGAAGCCGTACCGTTCCGATTGAAATTACGTCCTTGTCCTTGTTGAAAATGGAAAGCAGCGGGCCTGAAAAAATCAGTATTATTGTGCAGGTCAATCCTGTGAACAAAAAAGAAAGAAGCAGGGAATTCCTTAGAATCTTCCGGCATCTTTCGTTCTGCCTTGCTCCGAAATTCTGCCCGACGAATGTGGTGCATGACTGACCGAATGAATTCATCATATAGAATGAAAAAATCTCAAGCGTGAACGCCGCTGATGATGCCGCCATGACCGTTGCTCCGAGCTTGTTGATTGCAGATTGGACTACGATGTTCGAAAGCGAAAACACCATGCCCTGCACTCCTGAAGGGATTCCGATCTTAAGCATCTTTGAAAGAACGTCGCCGCTTATCCTGAGCTTTTTGATTTTTACTTTTATTTCATCATCAGTTTTCAAAAGGAACACGAAAAGCATTATGGAGCTGATTGCGTTTGAAATGACGGTGGCCCATGCAACTCCGTCAACGGTCATTTTGAACACCATCACAAAAAGCAGGTTTAGACCTACGTTGATTATTCCTGAAATGACAAGTGCCAGAAGCGGAAGTTTTGTGTTTCCCCTGCTCCTGAAAATGGCCGACTCAAAATTGTACAAAAAGATTACTGGAAGACCAAGTATATATATGCGGAGGTAAAGCAAAGCCATGTCATGCACGTCGTCGGGAACTTTCATTATGCTTACTATCGGTTTTGAAAGAAGCTCACCGATCACCGAAATCAGTATGCCTCCGAGGATTGAAATCAAAATCGAAGTGTGCACTGTTTTTTCAATGCGCTCACGGTTGTTCTGTCCGCTTGCGTGTGCGATTACGACGTTTGCACCGAGCGATATTCCTACGAAAAGATTTACCAGAAGACCGATTACCGGACTGTTCGAGCCTACTGCCGCCATAGCTTCTTTTCCTGCCAGCTGTCCGACAACCGCAATGTCAGCCGCATTGAAAATCTGCTGAAGGATTCCCGTGAATGCAAGCGGAAGCGCATATCTGATTATGTTCGGAATCAGCTTTCCGTTGAGCATGTCTATGTTCTGATTTTTGCTTTGAACCAATTTTTCCATATTGAAAAGTACTATATAAGAAAAAAGAAAAAAAATCAAAGAAAATCGGAGATGGAAAATATTGCCTTATATTTTTGTCCGTTATATAATGAAAGTTGTTGGATGAAGTTGGATGAAAATGAAGAGAATATTTACGCTGATGATTTTAGTTCTGTTGACCTCGGCTGCCGTATCTGCACAAAGCACCACGGAATACAAAGTGAGGAATGCACTGATCGGTTTTGGTACAGGCTCCCGGATGCAGGGTGACATGGAATCTGCGAAGTGGCTTTTGATCAGCGATATTTCCGGTCTTTCCCTGATGACTGCCGGTGGAATCGGTCTTGTGCTGACAGATTTGGCCTACGAATATTTTAAGGTTTCTTATGGCAAAGGAACGACGGCAGATTATTGGATTAATGGTTCGGTTCTCGGAGTCGGTGCGGTAATATTTTTGACCGGACGCATTTTCGGAATAATCCTCCCTGACAAATTCGTGATTAATGATAAATCTGAAATCAGCCTGGAAAGTTACGGCGGAGATTTGTCGCTTGATTTTAAAATCCGCCTGTAGGAGAGATTATGAAAAAATTTTTTGTACCTTTTGTTTTTGTAGTTTTTTTGCTTAACGGATGCTGCATATATATTGAAGCGAATGAAAAAGCGAAGGAAACTTCTGCGGCATTCTCAGTTGAATGGAATGACGGTGTCGGAACAAAGATTTCAGATTTGAGATACGGAAGCGGTGACTATCACACATATGACCTTTATCTTCCCCCGGATTCTTCGGCGGCAAAAAGCACGCATCTGATTTTATACACACACGGCGGCGGCTGGATGACCGGTTCAAAGGAACAGGGAGACGTTTACTGCAAATATTTTACTTCAAAAGGATATGTGACCGCTTCAATAAATTATACGCTTTCGGACGGAAGCCATGACCCGACCATTTCGAGCGTGAACAATGAGCTTCTTTCTGCTGTGACGGCTATAAAAAACGAAGCTTTGGCAAGAGGATACAATCTTGTTGACATGGCTAATTTCGGATTTTCTGCCGGTGCATGCCAGAGCATTTTGTATGCGTTCAAAGAAAAGGAAAACTCTGCCCTTCCCGTTAAATTCGTAATGGACTGGTCAGGTCCCGTGTCTTTCAATCCGGATTATTGGACAGCTGAAGCCGGAGTATATGCACCGGAACTAAAGCTGCTTGGTATGGACGGATCTGATCAAGGAAAAGCCGATATGGTGAAAAAATTCAGCGGCGTGGACTGCACTGCAAGCATGATTGCGGACGGCTCTGCACAAAGCGTATGGGGGCCGATTTCTCCATATACGTATGTAAGCTCAGCTTCCGTTCCTGTGCTGCTTTGTTTCGGTTCGTATGACGGAATAGTTCCTCCATGCCACCAGCGTCTTTTGATTGAAACCTTGCGCCAATACGGAGTCACATTCAATGTGATTGAATTTACGACGTCTGGTCATGGGCTTCATTATGATTCCGACAAGCTGGAAGAATTCAAAGTGCGTGCAGATCAATATTGCGCCGCATATTTTTGAGCGGAATCCGACGTTCAAATTCCATTTCGGATTATGATTTCGGTTTTTGTGCCGTCAATGATATTTTTGTCGGCAATGACCGTTCCTATTCCGTCGGCGATTATTCTTCCGCTTTCCACGTTTTTCACGCCGTCGATTTTTCCGTGCACTTCAACATCAACCGTGCTTTTTTCAAAGGAAAGGTCGCAGCTTTCCATCGTGCAGTTTTTGAGCACAAGATTCTTGCAGTAGCAGAACGGCTGTGTACCGACAATATGGCAGTTTATGAACGTCAGATCCTGGGAATACCATCCCACATATTCGCTTTTTACGACGCTGTCAACGACCGTTGCGTTTTTCGTATGCCATAGCGCATCTTTTGTATCAAGCTCCGAATCAGAAATTTTTATGTTCGTGCAATATTGGAACGAATATTTTCCGGACAGCTTCATGTGCTTGATTTTCATGTCCTCTACTTCAAAGAACGGATATTCATCGCTTTCAACCGTAAGGTTCTCTGCCTGTATGTTCCGGCATTTCCAGATGAACTCGGTTGAGCTGACCACAGTGTTTTTAAGCGTTATGTTCCTGCATTCGCGTATGGCTTTTACGCCGTTGATTTTGCAGCCGTAGATGCCTATGTCATTGTCATACCAAAGCGGTGCGCGGCATTTGTCGGTCATGGTGCAGTCTGATATGTCGGCTCCGTTTACATGCCAGAACGGATAGCGCAGATTGAAAAAGCATTTTTTGACGTTGATATCGGATGATTCTTTCATTGCAGATTCGCCGTCGTTAGGACCGTCAAAGCGGCAGTTTTCAACGATTGCACCCCTAATCCCGTAGAGCGCACGTTCTTCATCAAAAGTCTGATTTGAATATGTCATCGGAATCCTCCGTAGGTTGCTCCGAAAAACTCGTGGATTTTCCGAAGTTTCCATAAATTGAGATGGAACCTCCGAGCTGCAAAATACATCCATAGATGCGTGATTCAGAGGCTACATTAATATATTAAATTACATTCGTGCGAAAAACAAGAGAAATAATCACCAATCGAATAAAAGGTGGTTTGAAATCTGCTTTCATCCTTTTTTTACGAAAGATTCTGCCCGTTTGCAAATAATGCTTGCGTCAAAATATTTTATCATTTATCATATAAAGAAATGCTGATTGTCCGTTCGATCAAGGATGGTCTGCAATAATTCAAATCATGAAACTACAGGAGTGGATGACTTATGGGAAAATACGCTGGAACTCAGACGGAAAAAAATCTTCTTGCGGCATTTGC
>JAFPKH010000387.1:0-2821 GCA_017424825.1 Treponema sp.
ACCAAATCTATCCGGCAGATTTTATTTTTTCTTGCATATTCAATCATGTTTTTCATAAGCTGAGTGCAGATTCCCTGCCCCCGGAATTTTTCTTCCGTATACACGCTGAGGACTTCGCTGTCAAAACCGTTCGGCAAAAATGGATTTGCAGGTTTTTCGATGATCAAAAGATATGCAGCAGCGACAAGTCTTCCTTCTTTTCTTGCGACAAATGCAACCAGCTCTTTTCCAAGCCTGCGCTCAAAATAATCAGGAAGCTGATTTTCCATGCATTCTTTTTCATAGTCACTTATCGAACCGAAATCTTCGATCATGTAAGCGATCCTCAGGCGCACGAGTTCCGGTATGTCATTTTTATCCGCCGTGTCAAAAACAATTTTATCTTCCATACAAACCTCCTTTTTATCCTACAATTTTTTGCAAAACTTTGTAAGAGGAAAAAACAAACGGCTGCCTAACAAACAATTAGACAGCCGTTTTATATGCAGCAAGATTTTGAATATGTTTTTTACACTTTGAACTGATCGACCTGCTTTCCGATTTCGCGTATTGAATTTTCCATGAGCGAAGATATTTCTGAAAGCGCACCGCCAGTCGTATTGATTTTATCCGCGCTTCTTCCCATTTCGTCCATGCTGTGCTTCATGCTTTCGGTTTCGTTTTTGAGAGTAGAAACAGCTTCCATAATCACGCGGCTTCCGTCCATCATTTCTTGGGATGCCTTTTGAACCAGATTTGAGCTTGACTTCATGCCGTGCAATGCTTCGGTAATCTGTGCGGAACCTTCCTGCTGTTCCGTCATAGCCGCCTTAATCTGCTGGACGAGAGTGTCCGTTTCCTGAATTTCGTTTGCAAGACGCGCGTATCCCTGAACGCCTCTCTGGGTTGCTTCGACGACGGTTTCAATCGTTCCCTGAATCTGCTGGAGCTGGTCACCGATTGTCTTTGACTGAGTGGATGAAGTTTCGGAAAGCTTTCTGATTTCATCTGCAACGACTGCAAATCCTTTTCCGGCTTCTCCTGCATGTGCCGCTTCAATTGCCGCATTCATTGCCAAAAGATTCGTCTGGCTTGCGATGGTTGCGATAACCGTGTTTGCCTCGCTCAAAAGCTTTGACTGATTTTCAATCTGCGCAATCTGTGACTGGAGTTCTTCCTGTGTCTTTGCACCTACTTCAGCATCGGATTCAAGTCCGCCGAATGACACGGCCATCTTGTCTACGCTGCGGTTGACTTCGTTTATGTTTCCGATCATCTGCTCAACTGCAGTGGAAGCTTCCTGCACTGCCTGCGCCTGTTTTACGACGAGCTTTTCCTGTTCGTGTATGCTTTCAAGAATCTTTTCAACGCTGTCAGCCGTTTGACCGACGCTTGCATGCTGGCTCTGGAGATTGCCCACAAGATTTCTTATGCTCACGCTGATCTGTTCGATTGCAGCCATAGTGTCGCTTGTGGTTCCGCCGAGTTTTTCTCCTGCACCATTGAGCGCGGATTTCGTCTGCTTCATCGTTTTTATGATTCCCTGCAGGGTTTCTGAGAAAACATTGAAGCTTTCGGCTACGTCACCTATTTCATTTTTTGAGCTTACGCTGATTCTTTGGGTCAAATCTGCATTGCCTTTTTCAATCTGCTCCGCACTGTCACGGATGTTGTTGCGGATCACTTTGAGAGGTCCCATGATTTTTCTCGTTACAAAAGCGGTTCCCACAGCAACTATGATAGTAAAGATTATGCACACAACAATAATCGTGCTGAGCGTCCGGTAGAAATCTTCAAAGACTGTTTTTTTCGGAATGAACGCTACGATTGTATAACCGGTCTTCTGGTTCGAAATTTTTTTGGTGTAATATGTGCTGTATGTTCCGCCCGGCACTGTAATCATTCCGTTTTCCTCAGATGAAGAAACGAATGCAGCAAGATCAGGAATATCGATTTCCGTAACATCCTTGAAACTGCATTTTCTGATTCCCGTGTCTGCCAAAATAGTTCCGTCGCCCTGAATCATCATGAAGAACGAACCTTCACCAAGATTCATGCTTTCAAGTATCGTGGTCAGCGTTTCAAGCGAAACTTCTATCGATGCATTTCCTATGAATCTTCCGTTTCCGTCATACACGCATCTTGTGATTCCTACGACCGTCGTACCTACAGTAGATGCAAATGCGTCTGTAAGCATCACCTTGCCGTTTCCTTTGTTTGCGGTTTCATACCATACGCGTTTCCGTGGGTCATAGCCTCCGCTCATCGAATTGTCGAAGTTCGTTGCATATCCGCCCCACTTTGTTCCTATATAGATTTCCGCAATGTCCTTGTCGTTTTTTGCAAACAGCTTGCAGATTTTTCTTATATCAGCTTCCACCGGACTTTTTTCATATCCAAGAATCTGGACGGTTCCGGTTTCATTGACAAATGAGTGTATAGTTTCATCTGCGGCCTTCAATTCATCCGATTCGGCAAAAACATTCAGTTCTGTTTCCTTTGCGCTGAAGAACATCGATATTGAATCAGAAAATTCTGAAAGAGCCCCGAAAGCACTTAAATAAAAACTGTTAAGACTGTGCCTTGAAAAGAAAACTCCGGCCATGGTCATGGACTGCGCAACCACTATAAGAATCAACACAACGACTCCTATAGAAAATTTTGTCGCCAATGATCTGCGTGTTAAGCTCATAATAATCTCCCGCTATATAAAATATGTTTTCATGTCACCCTTTCCCTTGACGGCCACCTCGACAGGTTCCCCATAGCTGAAGGATGTTTTTGTCTGTTCGAAAGTCGCTTCGCTCACATGGATCTGCATCGGAACGCCGGTACTTTCCAT
>JAFPKH010000388.1:0-2648 GCA_017424825.1 Treponema sp.
ATGCGCTGTTTAAGAATCGAAAGACTGACGCCATTTTCGTCATGTATATCTTTTTGGATAAACTGCCATGAAGCTGATCCAGATAAAGATTTTTCCCTAGCGAAGCAGCATTTCATCCTGCTTCGCCCTAAGTTTTTCATTTTCTTCATGGGGGCTTTCTGCTCGCCAGTTTCATGTTTTCCTTCCAGAAACAGCTCCATCCATTCTGAAAATGAACTTGGGAATATATTGTACTTTGCTGCGACCTCTGTTTCTTTTGCTCTCTTTTTAGGAGCTTTCTCCGTAACTTCGATTTTGAACTTATCTGAGAAATACGTTCTCTTTCTTCCCATGAATTTGTCCTACTTGACCTTAGCACAAATTCGTTATTTTCTCTCCTCTGCATCTAAATCGCAGACTTATTATATACTGTTGTATTGTCCTTCTTTATACTACTCCTCATACTCACAAATTATATTTATAAAAAACATGTCTAGTTCAAACTAATACCTATTACAAAGAATCTTTTCTGAAATTTTACATATGAGAAATCACATTTCAAAAATAAATAAGTGGCTTTTGTATTTGACATAACATCCCGAAATATAATGACACAATACTTGAACTAAGACATTCTATAAGACTTCATATTTTATGATTGATCTTTCTCTAAACACATCCTTATAAAATTCATAATATTAAGTGTATTTTTATATTATTCGCATTTTGTGCAGTATGGTAAATTTTTCGAGTAACCTGTTAAAGACAATAGACTTAATGCTAGCTTTCACATCCGTCACAGTCCAAAAATACTCACAGAAATTCATGCAGTTTCAAATGGCCACTGATGACGTCCACGACAAAAATCCATTTGTAATTTTTCAGTCCGCTAATATCGTTTTTTTGCGAGAATCAAGACTTATGAAAAACAAGCACTTAAAAACTATTTGAATACCAAAGTTTTTCACATATAAAATCGTAAATATGATAACTTTTGTTCCACTGGATGAAAAAAAATTGTGTTCTACCCATCAAAATTCTCAAGGACAATTGCCCTTTGAAAAAAACAGGATTTGTTGATTTCCCAATTTTGCAGATTAAAATTTGTCTATGAATGAGAGTAATTGCTTTGCTTTAGCAGGAACATGTGGCTCTTGAACACTTGCCTGAAGTATGCAATTTTTTCTTATATTATTGTTTAACCTCAATCTAAATAATAAACTTTAAGCAGCCATAATTCATTCTGGGCAAAGATGTGATATATAAAACATAATGTAGCAAAGAAAATTATGTTCAACTGGAAATAAATGAAAAATGATCATCGAAGCAGATGCTAAAAACGAAAACAGGCGCGAATTCAACTACTGGCTCTTTGCGTCTATCGAAAAAAACTCAGAATGACAAAAAATGTAAGAATAACACAAAGCAAAAGCCACCGCCATGCCGAACGTATTTGCCGCAAACCGTCATACTAAACCTGATTCCCGTCATGCTGAACTTGATTCAGCATCTACAGATTCACATCTATTCCGCAGATTCTGAGTCAAGCTCAGAATGACAAAAACTCACATCTGTCCAAGATAATTTCATAGTCCTAACTCCCCCTGAATACAATCTAGGGAAAGCTTAGGTTTTTCATCAGGAGGAGAGAGCGAAAACCACCCGAAAGATTCCTGCGGTCAAAAATGCACACGCGCAGCTCACAGACAAAGCTTGAAAAATTCTTGTTGGAGAACGCAGTCAGCTGGCGCAGCCTCAGGTACAGCAGATAGACGATCAGTGCTATCCAGATTTGCGCCTTTACTGCATTCTCTGACTCATCGAAAAACTTTTCTATCTCAAGGTTCTGCTTGAGCGTCTTGAAGAAAATCTCTATGTTACATCGTGCCCTGTACATCTTTGCGATGTATTCCGCGCTGACGGAAAAATCATTAGTCAAAATCACGATGGACTTTCCTGTCTTCTCGTCGATTGACTTTACCCTCCGCAGTTCATGCGGACACTTCTTCCTCGTCTGGCTTCCCGTGAAAACTATCGACCCGTTCTCCTCGATTCAACAACCTCATACCGGGTGTTGTCCTTGAGCCTTGTTACGAAAAGGATTCCCTGGTCGCAGCAGGATCCGAACCTCTCGTAATTGCAGTACCCCTTGTCAATTGCAACGGTGTCGCCCCTCTTCAGCCTCATCTTGTCAAGAGTGTTATTCTCGTGTTCCTTTGCATTCGTCATGAAAAGGTAGTCCGGCACGCTGTTGTTGATGTCGTACTTCATGTTGATTTTTACACCGCTCTTGGTGCTCCTGAATTCCGCCCAAGGAAAATCATTCATGCTCAGGCTTATTTCCGTGGCATCCACCGCGAAGAAGTCCTTCCTGAACTTTTTCCTTCCACCCCTGTCCAATGTTCCGAGAATCTTGTAGAACAGCCTCTCAAAAACCCAGGATTTCTTGTGCTGTTCGCATAGGATATGGTGGACCGCTTTACATCCTTCGAAATCCCGAGATGATACAGGGACGTCCTGTTTGAGTTGAGTGAATCCATCAGAGGCGACAAAAACTATTCTTTTCTGTAAAAAACAGGAATGGAAAGCGTGGACCTAAAAGACGGCTCAATGATTTTTTCTTCATGACAGAGACCTAAAAGCCTTTCACAGAATTATAAAGGCAATAG
>JAFPKH010000389.1:0-5268 GCA_017424825.1 Treponema sp.
GACGTGGTTAAGGTCGGCGACGTAAAGGAATTCACAATCATCGATCTGGACAAAGACAGAAAGAGGATTTCGCTTTCATTGAAGAGCGATGCCGCAACAAGGATGCCGGGTTCTTCATCAACGGGAAGCGCATCATCAGGCGGTACAAAAAAGCGTGTCGTCGTTGTAAGAAAAGGCGGTTCCGCTCCAAGCAAGGGACAGGGACATGACAGACCGAACAGGGGTCAGCAGCCAAAACAGAATTTCGGAATCGATGACGGAATGAAATACAATCCGTTTGCCGCACTATTGAAAAAATAAAAGGCACAAAAAAAGTCCTGTATGTCAATTGTCATGCAGGACTTTTCTATTTATAAATCTTATAAAAACATAAAAACAAAATCACACCGAGCGGACGACACGGAAGCCGAAGAGTTTCATTCTGTCGCTTGGGTCGTGGGTTCTAAGGCAATTGATTGCACAGCTGCTCGGTTGGCTTTTCCAACATCCACCGCAGAAATATCTTTCGGTGTCAAGTGCATCCCAGCACCATTCGTAGACATTTCCGCTCATGTCGTAGAGACCAAACAAATTCGGAAATTTTGTACGGACTTCATGCGTTCTATCAGAACTGTTGTACCTGAACCATGCAACGTCAGATGCGGCATTGCTACCTGAATAAACGAAATTCTCGCGGGCAGATGCGGCAGTCACCCACTCGGAAACGGTCGGGAGCCTGAATCCATTTGCACGGAAATTGCATTTAGGTTCATCGATAAGGGCTGTGTCTTCCCCCGGTTTGTAGCCCCATGCGCTCACATCCGATTTTCCGCAAAAATAATAGCACGGTTCATAAGAATATTTTTCGCTCAGCCTGTTGCAAAAATAGATTGCATCATACCAAGAAACAGAATCTACAGGATTGACATCGTCTTCAAAATAGCTCGGATTGAAATCCATGACTGACATCCAGGTTTTTTGAGTGACCGGTGTCGTCATCATTTCAAATCCGGGAATCCGTGCAGATTCAAAAAAATTGTTACTGATTTTTCTGACGGGCTTATTCAAAAACGAAAACTTATTCAACGGAATCCTGTTTCCGCATTTATGACAGAACACGGCATCCGAAACCACGGACACACCGCAGACCGGACATTTTACTTCATCAGCAGAATTAGTTTGTGTCGTTCTATTATAAATATCCGCAAGATTATCAAGGATAAATTCCATGGAATCGCGGATGGACAAAATCGATTCATCAGAAACTTTTGAACCGAAAAATCCGGCCGTTTCTAAAATCAGCATTATCTTTTTTTCATCAGGCGAAAGAGATTCCGGTTCCACTGCATCCGGTGTATTTTCCTGCCTGACCGCTTCCACCGCCTTGATTATTTTTTCAATTGAAACGTCCATCGCATCCCTCCTTGCATAAAAAAACATTGAAGACGAATTCTTAAAGCTACTTTATATTATTGATGAATTTCTTGTAAATTTCAACTGATATGTACATACCCGCTCATGTGTTGCATTTATCTATGTTTTTCATGCCGAAACCCTGATAAACAAAAGTACTGTAAAAAAATTTGATTTTGCAATAAAATGTTCCAGATGAAAAGATTCATTCCGGCACTAATCTGCTTTGGATTTATTTTTTTGATTCCTCTTTTTCCGCGTGAAATAGATTTTCCGGTTTCAGGTTTGCTCACCGTTTCCGAAGAACCCGTCATCGTAAAAGCTGATTGGCAGGACTCTTGGTTTTTCGGATCATCTTTTTCATACAACCACGCCCTGGCAAGGATTGCGGGAATCTTTTCAGAAATTTCCTATGCCGACATCACGTCCGATCCTGAATCCAATGTTTTGAAAACATCGCTTGAATCGCTCGGCGTACAAAAGCAAAACATCGACATGCATTATGACTTGGATTATTCGATTCCGGTTTACGGCACTCATCAGGCGGCGTTCAGCATTGCATCAAAAGAAATCAGCAACGGCAAACAAAAAAAAATACTGGTGTTCATAATAATCCGCGGGACACCTTATGTTGCAAGCGAATGGATTTCAAACCTGAACATAATGGAAAGCGGTGAAAGTCAGGATTCAGTCCACGAAGGATTTTCAAAATGCACCGAACAGATTTACAGCATGCTCATTTCCTATCTTCTCAAACACAAAATCGATCCCGACAACGCGGCATTTTTCATAACCGGTCACAGCCGTGGAGCTGCGGTTTCAAATCTGCTTGGAGTAAAACTTTTTTCAGAAAAGATTGCGGACAAAAAAAATATTTTCGTCTACACGTTTGCATGTCCGAACATGATTCAGCAGAAAGAAATCATCGATGAAAATGAAACGGGATTTATCTGGAACATAATAAATGCAGAAGATGCAGTTCCGGCACTGCCTCCTTACCGTGGCAACTGGTATTTTCAAAAATACGGGCACACAAAAACAATAGTCAACAGATGGAGCACAGACAAAAAAAACTATGATGAAAATTATATTCCAAGGATGAATTTCTATTACAATAAATTTCTCGGAAGAGATTACCAGCCTTTTAAAAGCGGATCTTTTGTCCAAAGCCAGTCAGCTCGGATCGTAACAGAAACATTCAGGACAATACAAGATTATTACAAAAACATTTTCAATATTCCGGAAATTGCAAAAAACGTCATGAAATCTATTTTTCCGTCGAATAAAAAAGAAAAGCCGAAAGATGAAAACTGGTTGATATCTTTTATCAACATGCTGATGGGCAACAGACTTGAAAATCCGTCGCAATGCTTTACCGACATGCATGCAAGCGAAATGTATCTGGCATGGATTCTGGCACTTGATGAAAAAGAAGCTTTTTCGCAGACAGGAAGCTATCAGATTGTGCTGGACGGATTTTATGAGTGCGCTGTTTTTGATGAAAATGAAAATCTGGTTGCACAAATTCTTGACGGTGCGATTCAGTATGAAAAAACAAATGAACCTATTGCACTTATGCAGCTCCCGGGAAAAAGATCTGCAATCGGTTTTCCGGCGGATGAAAATTTTACGGTCGTAATAAACAAGGAAAGCCTGATTCCTTCTGTCGTATCTGCAGTGCTTGAACGCTATGATGCAAACGGCGGGCTTACAGATTCAGAAGAAAAAATCTTCATGTATCCGCACATCGGTTCGGGACTGAAATTTTCTGCCGGAGACTTTCTTATGAGCGGCGGCATAAAGACAGAAAAAATCAAAGGGAAAGAACTTTCTGCTTATCTGGACAAAGGATGTTTGGAACAGCAGGAAAAATTTTTCATATACCCGGAATTTTCTTTTGATTTTGACAAGCAGCTTGCTATCGGAGTGCATGTCGGAAAACCCAATGTCTACGGAAGCTTTATGATGCTGCAGCCTGTAAACAGTTTCGGGTCGGTTCTGGAACTTTCTCCCGGAGTCGGACATCAGAATGCATTGTTCGGAAACCTTATGCTCGACGCTGAATTTTACACGCGCTTCATATACGTCTTTGAGGATGTCAAAGGCAAAGGATGGAATTTCGTTCCTTCGTTCAGATTCATGCTTTCGTTCAAGCCACGGAATTACCTTCAGTTTTTTGCCGCCGCATCTTTTGACCTCAACATCACGGATTTCAACGACGGCCCATTTGACCCGGCAATAAAAGATCACTGGATGGGATATATAAATTTCGGAGACAAAGCAAGGCTTGTGCCTACAATCTCATTCGGAATAAAATTCTAACTGTGATCTATCAAGAACTGGCGGAACTCATCTTCCGTAATCGGCTTGGAATAATAATATCCCTGGGCAAGACGGCATCCGCATTTCCTTAGGATTTTCACATGACGTTCAGTTTCAACGCCTTCGCACAAAGTCACTTTTCCAAGTTCGTTGACCATCCTTATCATGTAGGCAAGAATGATCCTTGACTCACGTGAGTATTCAGCCTGCTTCAAAAATCTCTGGTCAAATTTGACTATATCTACAGGCATTTCCGCAAGCATGTTCAAAGATGACTGACCACTTCCGAAATCATCCATGCTCACCTGATATCCTGATTCATGAAGGCTGTGGATCAAATCGCACACGAAGTCATCACCGGCTCCGGCAAAACGCTCTTCAATTTCAAGCTCTATGTATTTTTTGTCAACGCCATATTGTTCCTGAAGGATATCAAGCTCGGCGACAAATTCCCTTGAATCGTTTCTAAGACGCGACATGTTCATGGAAACTTTCACCGGCTGAATGTTATCTTCCTGAAGATGATGCAAGAATTTAAATACGCTTTTATAGACATACTGATCCAAAACACCGACCATGCCGTTGCGTTCCAGAACCGGAATAAAAATGCTCGGAGGAATAAGCGCGTTGTTTTTTGTGCGCCATCTGATAAGAGCTTCGGCTCCCTCAATCTTTCCGCTTTCCAAATTTATTTTCGGCTGATAAAAAACAATCAGCTCGTTGTTTTTGATTGCATTTTCAATGCTGTTTTCTATGCGCTCTTCATTTTCATGCTGTGCCTGCATAGCTCCGTTATAGACGGCAAAATTTTCAATGAGGCTGTCTTTCGTAAGCCTGCGTGCATATCCGGCTTTTGAGATTGCATCCCTTACGTTGATTGCGCGGTTTTCATTTGTGCGGCAGACAACGCTTCCGCTTTTCAAAATGATGTGTACGTTCCTTTCTTTTCCGACCTTGAACTGAAGGTTGTTCTGGATTATTTCCATTTTATCAAGCGAATCATTGATATCTGAAACAACCTGCATTATATAGAAGTTATCTGCATATCCGCGTGCAATAAGGACATTTTTCGGCTTTGAATCGTCAACAAGTTTTTTACGGAGATTGGCCGCAATGCATCTTAGGATTTCGTCGCCTTCTTTGTTTCCGTAAATTCTGTTTACGTTTGCAAAATCCCTGACATTAATTTCGGTAAGAAGATATTTCTGGCTTTTTCTGCCCTTGTTGTTCTGGTTCACCTGCTCTTCAAATCCGTCCATGGAAAGAAGACCGGTAACCTTGTCAGTGCATATTTCCTTTTTGATTTTTCTTTTTTGGCACTGCGAATAGATTATTGCAAATGAAACGGCAAAAACCAGACAGAACAATACCGCCGCAAGGATCGCCCAGAGAAGCGCATTTGAGAGCGCACCTTTTTCAAGAGAAGATGAAGAATACGAAGCCAAAAAACTTCCGACAAAATAACCAGAATTCATACTATCCTCAATCCAGATTATTTTGAAGAAAAATTATTCACGGGATCACACCAAAGGCGGATAAGCTCAACCCTGTCCC
>JAFPKH010000390.1:0-4643 GCA_017424825.1 Treponema sp.
AAGCAAAATTTCTTCTTTTTTGCCTGATTTTTTTATTTACATCATTTCAAAGATCGTTTCTGCTATTATTTTTAGTGTTTAGCAGAACACTATTTCTTAATTATTTTCATGCGCGCACACGTGCGTTATTTAGGTTATAGCCTGTTCCTTTTTTCAGTCCCTTGTTCACTCACTCCTCCTCACATTCACTCTCTCCGCACAGCCTTTTTTGAAAGTTCTCCGTTCGTTTCCGTCGGATTTGATCCGACATAAGCTTCGTCCGTTTCGTCGGATACCATCCGACAATACTGATTTAGTTCGTTCCTTTTTTAGCTTGTGTCTTTTTTATGCCTTGTGTCTTTTTCTCCATCCATTACCTCAAAAAAGACACAACCCTCTATATTCATTTATTCTATGTCCATTACCACGAATGATATTCGGAGTATCATTGTTTCGTTTTTTGATTTAAATTAAAATTATTTTTTATGTTTTTTTCTATCAATATTTTTTTTCTCAAGTTTTTTTGGTTATATAAATCTATATCATTCAAAAGCGCACACAAAAAAACGGTAACTCCGTTTTGTATAGTGGAATTACCGTTTTTCTTGGCTTCGAGGCTCGCGTCCTCTTACCTGCGCGCCCATGCGCTAAGTATTATAAGGTGTCGATTAGTGTATCAACCTCAAAAAGTCATCAAGATTAATCACAGCTACAGGAGGGTAATCATTGCCCTTCAGCACATCGAAATGATGATCATTAGTTACAATGAAACTCGCATTGGCTGCAATCGCACAATCAACGAACTTATTATCGTCTGGATCTTGCGCTATCAAACCAAAGTTGAAATAGGGTGTGACAAACTCAACAAATTTACTGTTGATGATAGTTTTTATGATAGTTTCCGCGGTGTCATAATCAACAAAACGCTGCAATATCTCAAGGTATTCAGAGATGATTTCATTGGATACGCATAGCGTGTTGCGACCGTCCACCAAAGACTGCCACACAGCGTGATAACGGCTGCGTGAAGAGACACTTTGGATGAGACTATTGGTGTCAAAAACAATACGCATAATTAGTCAAGATGATGTAAATCCATTTGATTGATTTCATCCAAACGAGTTTGATTCAGAGTGCCGTTGTCCCACAACTCGTCAAGACGATTTTGCATCTTCTTTGAGTAATAGTTGTATAACACATCCTTCAGTTCTACCAATCCTTGCTCTGCTTTATCCACAGAGAACATCTTCAATAGATGAATCTGAATAGGATTAAAAACCGGACTTTGTCTTACTGCTGCTTCCATATATCGTTATTTTTGTTGTTCGTTTTACCTTTGTCGCTGCAAAAATACTACAAATTTTTGAAATAGCCAAATTTTTTTACAACAAATCCGCTAAACATTTATATTTATAAGGATTTTTGTACAAAATTTGGATGTTTGCACAACAGTGCGAACGTAATTTCGGAGGATTCCTTATTTATAAGGGCGTGCCGAAGTTACAACTATTTCAAATATTTGTTACTTTTTTCCGATATACGCAAGCTTTTGAGCCAAAAAGATATTTTTTGGAGCATTTTAGGTCATTTTTGACTAAAAACGTCCTACCTCCTTAACCCTTTCATTCTTTAACTCCTTAATTCCTTAACTCCTTAATTCATTAAATCGGTAATTCCACTATGTCAATGTACATTTCACATTCTTTTTTGTGTATGCGAAAAACACTATATCTTTTTCTCTTTCTTTGAGTAGGTCGGTATCACATAAACGACCGTATAAACGAACGCTGTTTTGGCATTTCGGGCGCGTTCTTTTTAACTATTACGCGTATGCACGTACTATATATACACACACGTGTATGCATAAGGTTTGCAAAATTACTGCTTTTTACTGACATGTGCAAATTTTTCTACCTTTTTTTTTGTTTTTTTGCACGAATCAAGCATAAAATGTTATTTTTCAGAAGAAACAGGTCTGTTTTTTTCTTTCATTTCCCACTCGAATATATTTTTCAATTTGTGCCTATCTTTTAACAAAATCACCTATTAGACCAACACAAAAATCTGTCCCTAAAAAACGGTCGTTTATGTGATACCGACCTACTGGCGGAACGGAGGATGAAGGAATGGAAAATTAAAGAATTAAGGAATGAAAGATAGTTCGGCTGCGAGAACTGAAAAAATGCAGCAAAAGATCTTTGACATATTGACATATTAGATAAAAAACGGCAATCCGTTTCGGGGATCGCCGCTTGGAATGTTCGGGTTGCGAAAAAAATCGCAACGAGATTATTCGCAATGTTATTACGAAGTTATTGTTATGAGAATCGTCGTAATGGATTTTGTTTGATTCTAAGCCATTCTGCGAAGAACGGATCTTCTATCAGATATTCCTCGGTTCTGACAATCACACCACTTTTGACAAGACGTTTGAGGGAACTGAATGTAGTACTGGTGGCTACTTCTCTATTGTTTAGAGGTTTCTCATTTCTTGATAGACGTAGCAACGTACCTTTATCCGTATTATTGAAAGTTTCCCAAAGCCGTTCATAATCAAGATCATGGGCATATATAACAGCGTGGATAGCTTGGCTTACAACATCTTCACGAATTTGGTTAATTTCAATTTGATTTGAGACTTCAAAGGCCAATTGCTGCGTATAGTACGGATGACAAGACGAGAAGGAAAGAATCTGACGGGTGACAGTCTCTTTGTCGGGAGTTTCCGGTAAACGATCTATCACAAACTGATAGAATTCATCGTAAGGAATCTTATTCAGTCGCATCAATCCTCCGAAATGGTAGAATGGAGATTTCTTGCGCTCAAAGATTTCAAGCATCATCCCCTCCTGACTGCCTAAAAAGATATAATTTAGACCTTTTTGAAGCTGCATAATCGAGCGCAACTGTTTATCAAGGTGCTTGTTTATATTACGAACCTCTTGAAACTCATCAAAGACGACAATAAGTTTCTCTTTCGGAGTACTAAGGCGCTGCAGCATCTCCATGACATCTTCAAGCATCGTATTGGAAGCGGACTCAGATACCTGAAAACTGAACTGATAGTCATTCGTAACCGGGTTGAATGTCGCTGTCGGCAAGATACGGAAATGACGCAACTCATATTTGAGACGCTCCATTGGATATTGAGCCAAAGTGGCTTTAAGCAATTGAGTGGTGAAAGAGGCTATAGAAATAGCGTATTGCATATCCAGCCAGATATACGGACGTCCTAACTCTTCAACACATTTTTTCACCAAACTGCTCTTGCCATAACGACGAGGACTGATCAGAATCAGATGATTCTCGCTATTCAGGAATTGCTTGATTTTAGCAAGTTCGTTAATGCGATCAGTGAAATAGTCACCTCGAACGAGTGTTCCGTACGAAAATCTGTTTGCCATAATCCGTTGTTTAATAAATGTTTAAATTACATTACTTACTTATTGCGAAAAAAGTCGCAACGAAATTTTTCGCAAAAGTACAACTAATATTTGAAACTCGCAAATATTTTGAGTATTTTTTTTACTTTTCAAAAGTAATTTTTATAGATTTTTTCACTTTTCCAAAAGCAAACGACGGCAATCTAATATGTCAATAGTTAAGAATTAAAGAATTAAGGAATTAAAGAATGAAAGATAGTTCGGCTGTGAGAACTAAAAAAAACAGCAAAAGATCTTTGACATATTGAAAAAGACTGAATAAAGCAAATGATCGTTCGAGCGAATGTGAGATAAAAAATCTGACACAGAACGTTCATTCCATGTCAGACGGATAAGTGGGGATAAATAGTTGGCTACTCTAAGCCTTTAAGCCAAATCGCCATAAAACGGTCGTAAACAATGTAGCCTTCCTCGGTGGGATATAAGTATTCTTCTTCTATCAATGAGGCTAATGCTCGTTGCACACTGCTTGCAGAACGCAGATGATGCTTTTTAACAAACAGTCCGGAGGTTGGTTGTTTAACTTCGCCTTCTGCAGCAACGGCGCGCAATAAGATAGCTTGTACTTGGGTCAGATGATGATACTGCTTCTTGTAATCATCTTCCTCGGAACGAATGATAGAAACGATGGCTTGTTGCACAACGGCTTCTGTCACCACGATATCGGCCATCCGATACAAACGGTGTAAGATAGCTTGGATATACCAAGTCACTCCATCTACCATCGTATATACGTGGTGGAATATTTCTTTAGAGAGTCGGACGTTTTTCTGCTGCAGATGATGTTGGGCAAAGGTATAATATTTGTCTTCGTCCAAAGAGCCGAGTTGCATCCGTTCCGTACTGCGATAGAAGGGGTGTTTCGGTGAGGAGAACATAACGTCCATTACGTGCTGTTTACTACCGGAAAAAATGATGTGCACATTATGTACTCGCTCCAAGAGCGTACGCAAAATGGCTTCTACATTGTCTTCGGGGTACTCTCCTACTTGCTGAAACTCGTCCAATGCAATGTAGCAAGTGATACCGGATTGGGCTATATAAGCAAATATTTCCTCTAATGTCTGCTCTGAATGTTGCGGCGCATAGGACAAACCAACTTGAGGCAGATTGGTATATGGATCAACTCCGAATGTCAATTGAGCACTTCGGAAAAACTTCATCACAAAACCCTCCGCCTTTTGGATAGGGGTATCCAGTTGTCCGATGATGGCTTTGCCT
>JAFPKH010000391.1:0-2676 GCA_017424825.1 Treponema sp.
AGCGACTACAGCTTTCCTGACATGCTTTACGGAGCTATAATCAGAAGTTCGTTTTCAGGCTCTTTTTCCTCGATACAATCTGACATTCTGCCGGAAGGCTACACTCTGATCACAGCAGAAAACATTCCTGGTAAAAAATTCATCGAAAGCCCTGAAGGAAAAAATCCTGTTCCGGTATTTTGTCAGGAAGAGATTTCATATCAAGGCGAGCCGCTCGGAATGATCGTAGGCCCTGATGAAAAAAAAGTCATTGAGCTTGCAAAAAACATCTGCGTAATCTACAAGGAAATGCATCTTCCGGGAAGCAAGAATTTCAACAAGCCTACGAAAATTTCCACGAAAAACCCGAACGACATAATGGAGATTACAAAGGAACTCCAGATTTCAGGATTCGATGAATTCAATTTTCAGGAATTGGATGCAGACAATTTTTCGGTCGTGGCAACAAGAAAAGTCCAGTCGGGTGCATGTTTCGGAAGAGTAAAAAAAGGTTCCCCGAAAGGAATTGAAGCGGTTCTTGCACTCTGTCCGCACGTCATTGAAAACAAGTGGACTTATAAAATGGATTCCTCGGATTTCCATGAGCCGTCGGGAGCAATATGCAGCTGCACGGAAAACAACGGAGAAATAGAAGCAGAAATCTACGCCCAGAGTCTTTGGCTCAGCAACATGCGTCAGACAGTTTCGGACGTACTTGACATAAAGCCGGAAAACATAAAAATCAACAAGACCAGATCCACGAACAGCTCATCGAATGCAGTTTGGTACAATTCAATAATCGCGGCACAAACAGCAGTTGCATCCTATTGCACAAAAAAAAAGGTGAAGCTCGTCTACTCCACTTATGAGCAGAAAAGATTCATGGACACGATGCAGCCCATTTCAATCATCAACAAAACAGGGACGGATGATGACGGAAAAATAATTGCAATGGACATCGACATCGAAGTGGAAGCAGGTTTTTACAATCCGTTCGCACAGGAAATTGTCGATAGGCTTGCAATCGCTTCATACGGATGCTACGTCGTTCCTAATCTTAGGGTAACGGCAAAAGCACTCGCAACGTTTGAGAGCGCATCTTCGTTGAATCTCCAGATGCTTGATTCCGCGGCATTTTTTGCGATTGAAAATCAGATGAACGAAATAAGCAAGAAGCTGAACGTTTCACCGGCTGAAATAAGAAAAATAAATTTCAGTTCGCCGGACACCCAGATTCCGCACATGCCGTTTATTTTTTTGCAGGACAGAAAAAACGAATACATAGACAAAATCTGCGAAAAGACAAAATTTCCCAGAATCTATTTTTCATACAAACTCAACCATGAACTTGACAAAAGCCAGGGCGTTTCTATTCTTGCGCCGCTCGTAAAAGAAGATGATGAAAAAAAAGAAACCAGGCAGAGAAAAATACACAGGATAAATTTTCCGCAAAGGGGCATTGGTCTTTCATGCGGATTTGAAGGCACTTGCTATTTTGGATCCCAGATGTACAAGGACAGCGATCCTTCATTGGAAATAATCTGGGAAAGCGAAACGAAGCTTACGGTCCACACACCCATGACTTCAAGGACATCGATTGAAATTTTAAAAAACAAGATTTCAACCCAGCTTGGAATTCCTTCAGGAAACATAATCGTTGACACGGCGTTTACGATTGCAGAGGAACCTTTGATTCCCGACGTTGTGAATTCAAACATAAGCGTGACCATGGACCTTCTTGACAAATGCTGTGACGCTCTTTCAAAAGCCCGCTCTCAAAAAAAGAAATTTCCGATAATAATCCAGAAGAGGATTACGGAAAGACAAAAAAAGCAATGGAACTCATCCAAGTTTGAAGGAAGACCATTTCTCACAGAATCATTCGGAATTGCGACCGTTGACATTCATCTGGACACGGAAACTTTCATTCCACACATCAGGGAAATAAACATGCTGATTGACGGCGGAAAAATATGCAACAAAGAAGCCGCAGAAAACAGCATAAAACTTGCAATCCACAAAATACTCAAGGGAATAAGCGACGGCGAAACAGACAAGCCGGACAAAGTGAACATTGAATTCATAGAGTCTGACAAACCTTCTTCACAGATCGGGGAGCTTCCATACCAGATTCTTCCGTCGGCAATAACACAGGCGATTTCACAGATTGTCGGAGAACCGATAACCGAGCTTCCGATGAAAATTGACACGATTTACAAAATTCTTGAAAGGCAGAGGGATGAATATGATTTGATATTCCTGACTGAAAACGAAAACAAAAAGCAGGAAATCAAGGAGGAAAAAAATTGACTGTACGGTACAGCATAAACGGCAAAAAAAACATTGAATCTTCCTCCGTTGAAAATCTCCAGAACGTCCTGCGCAAAAACGGATGCACAAGCGTAAAACTTGGATGCTCAAAAGGATTCTGCGGAAACTGCATGATTCTTCTGAACGACGTTCCTATTCCCTCATGCAAGCTTTCATTCGCATCAATAAAAGATGATGATGAAATCGTGACGCTTTCTTATTTCCAAAAGGCATATCCTGAAGCAAAAGACATTGCAAGGGGATTCGAAAAAGCAGGAATAAATCTATGCGGATATTGCGATGCAGGAAAATTTTTCACCGCATACGACCTTATAAAAAACGGAAAGCCTTCGGAAGAAGAAGTGCGCAATGCAATAAACGGACTCA
>JAFPKH010000046.1:0-5559 GCA_017424825.1 Treponema sp.
CCTCGTGGGCGATGTGGGAGAGAATCCAGTCGTAGAGGAATTTCACGAACTGTATCGCCCCTGTCACGGATATGGTTGAAAAGTTCTGTGCGGTCTCTAGAACCTTCCGGGTGAACGCCTCGTGTTCTTTTTTATGCCTTTCAAGTCCGTCGTATCCTGCGGCCTTCATCAGAACTTCCTCGTCGTGGAAGTGGGTCTGTACGTAATCGGTACATTCGCGGAGTGCGGATGCCAGGCTTCCTTCCCAGTTGAGTCCTTCCGGCGAGCTGTTTTTCATTATGGCCGACCGTAGGTTGTTGCAAAGGACGACAAGCTTTTTATGCTGTGCGTCTATCGTTGGAATTCCAGTTTCAAATTTCGGGTTCCACTGTATGAAATCTGCATCGTCTTTTTTTCCTGTCTGTGTACTCATAATGCGCTCCTAATAGAATATGGCAATCTCCAAAAACTGAAGCTTTTAAAGGTTCCCTGATAGTTTGAAAATTTTTGTCCGCTTCCAGTCTATCACTTTAATCAGCATTGAAGAAGTCCTATTTTGTCCATGCCGCAGTTTTCATTTTTCCTTCAATGATTTTTCCACGTTTGCGTTCATCTTCAAAAGCAGCGAAAGCAGGGTTGATTTTTCTTCATCGGAAAATCCCCGGTAGCAGACTTCGAGCAGTGACTTTGATATTCCGCTTGTCGTGTCGTTTAGCTTTTTCCCTTTGTCCGTGAGTGAAATCAGCTTTATCCTGTTGTCATCCGGGGAGCTTGTTTCTTCGACCAGTCCTTCGTCTATGAGCCTTCTGATCAGAACCGTCGCCGTAGATTTGTCCCTGTTGATTTTTTGCGCTATCTCCTTTTTGGAAAGCTGCTTTTCTATTGAAAGAAGATAGAGTATGAATCCATGTGACGAAACGAATTTGCCTTTTTCGGAAAGCTTTCTGTTCGTGAAATCCGCTGTGATTGTATGGATGTGAGAAATCAGCGAGACCACCGAATCTTGAGTGTACTCCAATGCCGTCTCCTTTTTTCTAACCATTTTATTAGCTATTCAGCAATAGTGCAAGGAAAAAGATGCGGTAAAAAATCCGTTTTTGGCGGGCATGTTGATTTTGTGGCAAGATTCTCCCAAAAAATATTCAAATTTTTTTACAATGGTGATTTTCACGGCATATATATAATGTAGGGGATTTCAAGAACTTGTTTCCCAATTTCAATTGTGAAGGTGCTGCATTGGAAAAAGACGTAACTGAAAAGACACTCGAATCCTACAACGATGTTTTTGCCGACATAGTGAACGGACTTTTGTTCAACGGACGCTTGGTCGTGAAGGAGGACGAGCTGGTGGATGCAAGCCCCGTGTCCCAGTACAAGATTGGAAGCAAAATCCATGAGCAGGAGCGTGATGTCGCAAAGTTTTGGCGAAACGGAACAATACGCCTGTGCCTATATGGATTTGAAAACCAGACCAAGGTTGATTCCAAAATGCCTCTTCGGATAATCAGCTACGATGGTGCGGGATACAGGGGACAGCTTGCAAAGGACGGCAGAATGGAAAATCAAAAGCATTATCCGGTTGTGACTCTGGTTTTGTACTTCGGGATGGAGCGGTGGAAAAACAGAAACCTCCATTCCTGTCTTGAAATTCCTCCAGATTTGAAGGATTATGTAAGCGATTATAGGATAAATGTTTTTGAAATCGCATGGCTGAGTCCGAAGCAGGTCGGCCACTTCAAAAGTGATTTTAAAATTGTGGCGGACTATTTTGTGCAGAAAAGGACTAACAAAAAATACCGTCCGTGCGAGACACAATAAAGCATGTGGATGAAATACTGAAGCTAATGTCAGTTCTCACCAGGGACAGGCGCTATGAAGAAGTTCAGAGGAAATATCACGATGTACAGGAACGAGGAGGCGAATGTATGTGCGAGGTTTTGGAAGAATGGTGGCAGTCAGGAATCAAGGAAGGTGAAAACCGTGTTGCAGTGGAAAAGGCTCTTGCCGTAATGGATAAGCTGAATCTTTCAAAAGAGGAAGCCGTCAATGTTCTTTCATTGACCCCGGTTCAGGTGAAACTTTTGGATAAGGAGCTTGCTGCAAGGAAAAAGATGCGGTAAAAAAATCATTGACCGCAGCGGAAAATTCATGTATCTTCTATAATACTATGTTTAAGTTTTTTCTGAAAAAAAATTTTGCTGATATCTGGGACAATGCGTTCCACCTTCTTATCGTCAACCTGACGTACATTGTCTTGGGTGCCGTTTCGTTTTTTTCGATTTTTGGAATATTCAGGCTGAATCTTGATGCGGCTCAGAAAAATCTGATTGTCCTTCTTGCAATTTTCGTGCTGAGCGCAGTGTCTCATGTCTTTGTTTTTGCAGAGGGGAAAAACTGTGCGGCCGTTTCAAAATACGAGCAGGCAAAGCTCAAAAAATATTTCGGGAACATAAAATCATGCATCAAGGACGGGGTTCTTTACGGTCTTTTCGTTGCATTTCTTTTTTCTGTGGCCATAGTCAGCATACCTTATTATTTTCAGATGTGGCTTCCGGTTGACGGTTCGGGCATGAATTTTCTCGGGCTTTTTCTTATGCTGCTCGTAATCTGGGCTGAGCTTATTTCCCTTTTTGCATTGCAGTGGTTTATCCCGGTCAGGAACCTTATGAACAACAATTTCAGGAAATGCCTCAAGAAATCATACATAATCTTCTTTGACAACGCATGGTTTTCCATAGGCGTCACTTTCGTGAATATCGTGAATCTTGCGGTTTCCGTTTTTTCGCTCGGCCTTATTCCGGGGCTTTCCGGCATGCAGCTTACGGCTACCAATGCGCTTAGGCTCAGGCTCTACAAGTATGACTGGTATGAAGTGAACCCGGGAATGACCAAGGATCAGCGTAAGGACGTGCCTTGGGCTGAGCTTTTGGTCAATGACAAGAAGCTTTTGGGAAAACGCACCATAAAGAATTATCTTTTCCCATGGAAAGAGTAGGCTGAACAGTCCGATTTGGAGTTTTTAAAGATTTTGTTTCCCTAAAATAAAAACTTGGTGTATAATATCTGGTATGAAAAGTCTTAGATTAAGGATAAGTTTTATCACGCTTATAATTATGGTTCTGTCATTTGCGTCCATTGCCGTGATTGCGGTTTCCAGCGCAAAGACAAGCCTTGAGAACGAAATGGAAAAGGCTCTGGTTGAGTCCGTCCATGCCACTGCAGATGCAATCAAGGATTTCAATGACATGGAATTCAAGATGATCGAGACTTTTGCAACGCTTCCTGAAATAAGGGATTCTGATATTGATCTTCTTGAAAAAACGCACATTGTTTACGGTTCCATGGGTTCGGACAGCGATTACATCGACGTATGCATTTTGGACAGCCACGGTTTTGCATGGATACGCGACGGAGAGAAAAAGGTCACGTTCAGCGAGCGCCAGTATTTTAAGAATCCTTACAGCTCCGGAAAGAAATTCATGACGGATCCGTTCATCAACAAAGTGACTGACGAGCCTTCAGTTTTTTATTCCGTTCCGGTTTTTGATTACACCAACAAGGTCAACAACGTTATTTTCTGTGTAGTTGACGCACTCAGGCTCAGTGAGCTTGCCGTAAGCCACAAGGCTGGAAACGACAGGCCTTCATTTATCGTGACTCTTTCAAACGGTGTCGGAGGAGAAAACGAGGCATATTCTGAAATCCATTCAAAAGGAATCATAATCGCTTCTGAAAAGTTCATGGCGGAAGGGGCGAAAACGGAAGATTTCGGAACCGAAAATATTTTCACTGAAGCCACGAAAACCGGCGACAAAAAATATATTGCGGCAATCGAAAGCATAAAGACAGAAGAACACGGTACTCTCAAATATAGAAAAAGCGACGGCAAGTACATCATGGCGTTCGAGAGGATTGCCGGTACCGATTGGGTTGTCATGAACGAAGTTCCGTACAGCGATTTTCAGAACGACGTAAACGGCATGCGGAACATCATAATAATCTATGTCAGCGTGCTTACGGCTCTTTCCGTTCTTATCGTAGGCTTTGTTATTTCAAAATCAATAAAGCCTCTCAAGACCGTGAAAACCGCGATCGAAGACATTGCAAACGGAAACGCGGACCTCACCAAGCGTATCCCGAACACAACGAAAGATGAAATCGGTGAAGTGGTGAACGGATTCAACAAATTCAGCGACAAGCTTCACGGAATCATCAAGGACATAAAAGGTTCCAAGAACATGCTTGCACAGGTCGGAACTGACATGAGCGCGAATGCCGTTGAAACGGCAGATTCAATTTCCGAAGTCTATTCAAATATCGAGGAGATGAAGGGACAGATTTCTACCCAGGGAAACAGCGTCAATCTTACGGCTACGGCGGTCACTCAGATTTCGTCAAATATAGATTCCCTTGAGCAGATGATCGAAACCCAGGCAACGGGTGTTTCCCAGGCTTCCGGTGCGGTCGAGGAGATGATAGGAAACATTTCTTCGGTCAACAGTTCGGTCTCTCTTATGGTCTCTTCGTTCGATGAGCTTTTGAACCGTACAAAGGGCGGTGTTTTCAAGCAGAACGTCGTAAGCAACAAGATCAAGGAAATCGAAAACCAGTCGGTCGCACTTCAGGATGCCAACCTTGTCATATCACAGATTGCATCCCAGACCAACCTTCTTGCAATGAACGCCGCAATTGAAGCCGCACATGCAGGTGAAGCGGGAAAGGGATTCAGCGTGGTTGCTGACGAAATCAAAAAGCTGTCCGAAAATTCACAGCTCGAGTCAAACAAAATCAGCGAGCAGCTCAAGCAGATTGAAACGTCGGTTACCGAGGTTGTCGTTGCGTCAGGCGAAGCATCCGAAGCTTTTGCCCAGGTAGTTGCCTTGATCGACAAAACGAACAGCATTGTACGGCAGATCAGGCAGGCGATGGAAGAACAGACCGCAGGATCCAAGCAGATCGGTGACGCGCTTCATGTCATGAACGATGCTACAAGCGAAGTCCGTTCGGCAAGCCATGAGATGTCCGTAGGAAACAAGTCGATCCTTGAGGAAATTTCAAACTTGCAGAATCTGACCGAGTCCATGAAGGAAAATATGCAGCGTCTCATATCCGGTGCGGACAGGATTAAAGTTTCCGGCAGTGAGCTGAATGAGATTGCCCCGCAGGTACAGTTCTCGATCGACCAGATAAGCTCGCAGATTGACCAGTTCAAGGTGTAGTGCATCTTCATTTTGGTAAAACCGGGTTCTTTTAACCGCCGTAATTTTTTTTGACGGAGCATTTTAAAAAGGAAAAATTGTATGACAAGAAAAAGTGTTTTTTTTATTATAGCGACGGCTTTATGCATGACATCCATGCTGTCTTCATGTTCAATCTCCGGTGCAGATCAAACTGGATCCGTGGCTTTCCAGATTGACGGTTCGGCAATTAAGGAAAAAATCAACGGGGTTCGTTCTGCTGGTGATGAAACTTTTTTTATGGATGTTTCCATTCTTGGAGATTACAAAGCCGTCCGGACGGTTTTGCTTGAAGACAGGACATCCGTTTGTTTTGATTCCATTCCTGTCGGTGTAAAAATCC
>JAFPKH010000392.1:0-2998 GCA_017424825.1 Treponema sp.
AAAAAAAGCAGTTTTTCCGCGGTTTCCTGTTGACAAAAGCTTTTTAAGCATATATATTATAACCATCGCAATGCGGTATGTCTCCTTCGTCTAGTGGTTAGGACATCGGGTTTTCATCCCGACAACATGGGTTCAATTCCCGTAGGAGATGCTAAGGACCTTCTGATTTCAGAGGGTCTTTTTTTATGCCGCGCACTGAACAAGCGAAAAACGTTAGTTTTGAACAAATCCGTTTGTTTAGCATTTATTGATTTGAGCTGATACGTCACTAATCATCCCGATATAAACTTTTCGCCTTTCACTTTATATGTATAGCTTCTTCCTTTTTTTTCTCCCCTCACGACGATTTCCATGCGGCAGAAGCACCAGAGCGCAAGCCTTGCTTCATCCGTTTTTACCTGCGGCTCCTTTTTTTTGATTTCCGTAAAAAAATCCTTGAAAGTAAAGGTTTCGTTAAGTCCGTCGGGAATGAGGCTCAGGTATGGCTTTTTTCCGTGGAAGACATGCGTGTTTTTCAGTTCCTCAAGCCTTTTTCCTGTTTTTATCCAGTTTTTTCTGAATCTCCGCCTGCCGTTTTTTGACTGGACGGCTTCATCTGTCCGGCATCTTTCTTCGGTCATTATGATTTCAGGAACTTCAAGCGTAATCTTTTCATTCAGAAGAATTCCGCAGAGTCCCGTCAGCTCACGGAAGATGCTGTATATGTTCATTTTGGACGGGCTTTTCCGCCTTTTTTTTGTTCCGTCAGGCATTTTTGTTTCTATGTATTTTTCTTTTGCAAGGGGATAGACCACTTTTACGTTTTTCCCGGAATCTGTGAATGCCTTTATCTTGGACGAAAGGTGGGAAAGGCTTCCTGTCTGTATTTCTATGATATTTCCGTCCGGCGTTACTATGTCCGCAATGTATTTTCCGACGGGGACTTCCTCTTTGCTTCCAGGAATTTCAAGCGCATAGATTGTCTTCAGTGTCTTGTGAAGGTGCGTTTCGTTCAACGTGTTTATGATTTTATTTTCCCGCCGTAAGATTTTAAAATTTTATATCATATCGGCGTAGATTGAGCTTGACTAAATCAGAATTTCGATAGAAAATGTAGCTAAGTGGGGAAACGTGGTAAAAAGTGGAGAAAAGTGGTGATGGATATGCTGATCGGCGAGTACAGCAACACAATGGACGACAAGGGACGCATTCAGTTCCCGGCCAAGCTGCGCTCGGTTTTAAATCAGGATTCCCTTGTGATCACGCAGGGGCTTGACCACTGTCTCATGCTCTTTACTACGGAAGAATGGGAGAGCCTTACCGAAAAAATAATCGGTAATTCATCCATATTTGACAACCAGAAGCGTCTTGTGATGAGGAGATTCATTGCTCCGGCACAGAACGTGGAATTTGACAAGTCTGGCAGGCTTTCCATACCACAGAGCCTCAGGGATTTCGCTTCCCTGAATTCCGGCGGTGAGTGCATTATATTTGGCATGGACAAGTATATGGAACTGTGGGACGCTGCCGTGTTCAGGAAGTTCGACGAGGATTCAGCCCCGTTGGTCCAGGAGGCGATCGAAAGTATGAGGGACATACTTTTGTAATGGCAGTAATCTGCATGACCATAAGGCCGTGCGGATGCTTATGCGATTGGATATGCACTGCTTGGGGAAAAGGCGTGCATTGGAAAAATCTGTTGCCGATTCAAAAAAAGAGTTGGGTGGGAAAACAGATGTGCGGTGGGGAAAAAAGTGGAAATCATTCATACGCCGGTACTGCTCGGTGAGTGCCTGGAATTTCTTTCTCCGGTTGGGGAGCCGTTCGAGAAAGATGCATTCATGATAGACTCTACGCTTGGCGAGGGTGGTCATTCCTTCAACTTTTTGTCCAAATATCCTTCATTGCACATAACAGGCGTTGATGCGGACTCTGACATACAGGCCAGGGCCCGGGAACGGCTGTCTCAATTTGGGGACCGGATGAAATTCTTCAACGGATGGTTCAATGACTTTTACAAGAATTTTCCGGAAGATGAAAGGCATCCCGACCTCATATTGTTTGATTTAGGAATCAGTGTCTATCACTATGAACGAAGTGGGAGGGGATTCTCTTTTCGGCATGATGAAGCACTAGATATGCGGCTCAATCAATCGGCGGGAGAAAGTGCCGGGGACGTGGTAAATACTATGCCGGAAGCCCAGCTTGCGAACATGATTTATCTGTACTCGGATGAGAAGTTCTCCCGAAGGATTGCGTCGGCAATAGTTTCAGCGCGCGAAACGGGGCGTATAAGCTCTACAAAGGCGCTCGCGGACATCATTTACAATGCTGTGCCTGCAAAATACCGGTACGGGCCGATACACCCCGCGACCAGGACATTTCAGGCCCTGCGGATCCAGGTAAACTCGGAGCTGAAAAGACTTCCGGAAGCATTACACTACGCCTTTAACGTGCTTTCGCCTGGCGGTAAAATGGGAGTTATAACATTCCATTCGCTCGAAGACAGAATTGTAAAAAACTATTTCCGAAACCTTGGGAAACAGTGTGTCTGCCCTCCAGAAGCTCCTGTTTGTAAATGCGGAGGAACGCCATGTGCTCAGCTTATCACCCGTAAGCCCGTTGAACCTTCTCCTGAAGAAGTAAAAATCAATTCACCGTCAAGAAGCGCAAAACTTCGCGTGGTAAGAAAAATCCGTGACGCAGACGAAATGAGGCTTTACGGAGTGGAGGCATTGTGAGCGGAAAAGCGGGTTTTATAATCAAGATTGTATTGCTTTGCATAGCCGCGCTTTTGATTCCCGGCATGCTGATTGTTGACGCGGTGCAGGCAAGGAAATATACTGCATTGAGGGAACAGGTGCTTGAACTTGAAGAAAAGCAGGCTGAAATCATAGAAGAAAACAAAAAGCTGATAACGGACATAAGCATACTCTCTTCTGCAGACAGAATAGAGCAGATTGCCAAGGACACCCTGGGCATGAGAAAAGCTGAGACTGACGAAATTATCAGGGTTGAA
>JAFPKH010000393.1:0-3670 GCA_017424825.1 Treponema sp.
AATCTACAATTTCTAGAATCGAAACGGTTTGTTCGACAAGCAATCCGATGACATTTCCGAAACTATTTAGAATAGGCTTGAATATAAGCATTTTACTACACCTATAATATACATTAAAATTTTAATAAAAGCAATGGGTGTAGTATTTTTTATTTTGAATATATATATTTCAACAAAGACCTCAGTATCACAATTCAAAAAAAAAGGAGTAAATATGGGTGTATTCATTTCCCTTCTCGCATCTAACAAGGTTGATCCCATCCAGTGGGAAAAGGCCTACGAGGAAACCCTTGTACTTGTAGATAAGATGGGGTTAGTCGAAATTCGAGAATTTGAAAAATTCGGTCAAAAATATTTCGCGGCAACATCGAGCACGGAACGAGAACATCATCGCGAAACTGGCTGGCTTGCCGAAGGTGACGCAATCTTTATGGCGACAGCCGAGGACTTCTTTTTGCCCCGCAAAATCGACACACCAAGGCAAGAAGAAAACTATAGCGACCCATTGATGTATATACTTGCGCAAGAGGGAATCGTCGATTTTAAAAATCCGTATGTCAAGAACGTACAATATTTTTGGGGAAGCAAAACGCAAGGAGAACCATACCACACGGCGCTCCTTGCCATCGGTTGTCTTTTGGACAGCCGGTTGAATGGCGAGACGATTTGCAGCAGCGATATTACCTATGGCCAATGCGAATGCGCCATAGAAAAGGCTAATAAAATCCTGAAGAAAAAGATCGGTATGCCTCTGCGTTGCCGCATGGAAGACCTCTACAAAAGGGTCCGCCAGCTACCCATTGAGCCGTGTCAAATGCTCGATGCTTTCGCCGTAACATATTTGGGAGCTAAGGACAAACGATACTATAAATTCGTCGCAGAGCACTTTTCCGACGAAGAACAATACCTATTCGTCAAAGAAAAAATAAACGACTCATATCTAGGCACAATCGGTTTTGCAAACAGCATACAACAAATTCTTTCGTATGACGTGCCCATTGCCAAGGTTTGTTCGGCGTTCCTGGAAATGGATCCCAAGAAAAAGAAACCTCGAGAAAATGGCGAAAACCCTTTCCAAACATTCATCAAAACTATCCTTGCAACAAACATCTATCTGCCAGAAAAAGACATGCGTGACTGCCTGAAAGTAGATGAGAATTCTGACGAGACGATGTGCGTCGAAAAGCAATTTGCAAGCATTCTGTTTATGGGGGCACGAAACCGCAGTGTCGCACGATACATTCCCTTGGAAGAACTGACGGCACAACTTGTTGAATCGCTTGGCGACAAATGCGATGTCAAGGGCATCATTGACAACTATCTTAAAGACAAAGAACAAAAGCAGCAAGACGGAGAAATGGACATTTTCGCCAAACTGAACGACTTCCATGACGAATTCAACAAAAAATTTGCTGAGGAAAAGAAGAAATATGATGTAAGCCGTACAGAATATTTCATATTCTTCCAAAAGGGCGATTCTGTTTCGCCAAAGCTTTTGAACTCTCTAAAAATAACGACAGAATTTTACAAGACAACCATAGATGAGCCGCAATTTGCGAAACTTTTTAAAGGCGATTACGAGGACCGGTGTCGCTATCTAGAAAAACAAAATCGTGCACTCAAATTGATGGATTTTGAATGGCAACATATTTTTGACGACATCAGAGACAACCCGGAAAGTTTCAAGCGATATTATCCCATGGTGCGAATAGAGATCAATCATCGTAGCATCCATGATTTCATCAGGGCATATGTCGTAAATGACGACTTCTATGAAATGTGCCAGACGCTAGTCACAAGCGAAAAACAGTAAGGAGCGCTGTCCATGAAGGTCATCAACAACGATTACCTGCTGAAGGGGTAAAAAAGAAATGAACACACTACCTTCTCTAGACGAATACTTCGCTGCGGCAGAGCGGGGCGAAGTTTCAGCACTTTATTCGCCCGACCGCAAGTATGTTAAATTCAAGTACACTGCGCATGCCATATATTCCGGCACATGGAATCACGTCACGATGCACGCACGCGGTCATGTGTTTGAAATTTATAACGGCAAGTGCGTTTTGCGCCCGTGGGACAAGTTTTTCAATTTCAATGAGCTCGTGCAATACGACAACACGTTTACCTCAATTTAGATGCACGAAAATTCGTCTCAGGACTCCCTGCAAACAAGGAAGGCATCGTCATCACCTTCGAGAACGGATTCAAAGTGAAAATGAAAGGCGAAGAATTCCTCAAAGTACACAAACTTTTCCATGGACTAACGCCGGGTTTCCTGATGGAAAATTTTGATATCGAAACTATGGCCTTCCCCGACAGCATTGTGTCTATGATTCCCGAGGAATTTACAGACCTGAAGAAATTTGCAGGCAATTTCGTACGTAACTACACAGACCTTTTAGCAAGAGCAATTGGATATGCGCATCTGTGGAACAGTATGGGTTTAGAGCAGGATGCAGCATACCGCAAAACTCGCGATGCGTTAAACGGCTACACAAAGGCAGTCGACGCCTCATCATAAATTTTCCGTACGTTGGCAAAAGGAGCGAAACTACAAAACATAAACTTTGGTACAACTAAAAGACTCGTTTACGAGGCTTTGGTCAAGCATGAGGCGCAAACCGGGAAAAATTGCCGTTAGCAAGGATTTGAATAGTGCAAATTTGCCAAAGGAACTTCAAATATCCTATAAAGGTATCAAATTTTTATTAAATTACACATTTTTGATGAATTTGGCAATATTTTATTGATGTATTTGGCTGATTTTTATTGATGTATTTGGCTTAATAGCTACATTTTTTATCATCACCTCCCTGCGGACAAGCGTAAAAACCGCAGCGTTTGAAATTTCGAGCACTAGAACATTTGTTCACTATTAAATGTAATTTCTCGGGACACCCATGTCAATAGTTTCGCGACATTTTTTCAAACACGGGGCGGGCACCCGTAATACCAATTTTAAGGGACTTGCTGGGATGGCAAAAATCCGCGTTTTTCGCGCATTTTTTCTGAATTGGCTTCTCGGCAGTCCCTTATAATCTATATTACTCAATAGAATGACAACCGCGATCGAGTTGCAGAAACCCTTATCGCTCGGCCATGTCCAAGCAAGTTTGGCCGCGGCTCTCGCTCATAGGGCTTTCAAGGTGGAACAGGGCGACGTCGTGGGCGTCATCGGCAGGAACGGCTGTATCATAGGCAAAAAAAAATTATGTATGCATATATAGATGAATCAGGAAATTCTGGGGGAAATTTACAAGACCCAAATCAGCCATTTTTTTACCACATGGCATTGCTATCAAATGATGATTTAGATAAGGAAAATGAATTTCAAAAACTACTTAAAAAATACAATATTCCAGAAATACATGGTTCTCGACAAAAGTCAATTATTGATTCATACGCAAATGATTTGCTTACAATTCTTGAAAAACATGATATTCATTTTCTTTATCATTGCACAGAAAAGAAAACTTTTGCCTACATAAAGCTATTTGAATCTCTTTTTGACAACTATGAAAACAGCTTTGCAAATGGACAAATTTATAAATGAAAAATGCGAACGTTACGAGACCACAACCGAAACCATTCGCAGAGAAGGCAACATACATCAACTTATTAAATTCCTTTCATAGAAGTTCATTTTTTCTTTGATTCTTCCGATTTATGC
>JAFPKH010000394.1:0-11657 GCA_017424825.1 Treponema sp.
ATACGCAACACGGACAAGTGGTACAGGGGCATTGCAAAAATCATCGGGAAAGAAAAAGAGGTTGAGGAAATCATTTCACGTGAGCATGAAAGGATAGAGCCTCTTGTCGCAAAAATCAGGGCAAGGCTTGAAGGAAAGCGTGTGTTCATCTGCGGAGGTACAGGACGTAGTTTTGCAGCCGCGGCTTTGATCGATGATTTCGGAATGAAGCTCGTGGGCCTTGAAACTCCGACCTATGACAGCGACGCCCAGATTGACGTGGAATATCTGAACGGAATCCACAAGGACTTTGTGATTGATATTGCGAACATGCAGCCTTTCGAGCAGGTGAATCTGGTTAAAAAGCTCAAGCCTGATGCATTCATCGGAGTGCCGGAATGGGCTGCCAAACTTGGAATTCCGACAACGCATGTTCTTGACGGAAAACGCCCGACCATGGGTTACGACGGACTTTTGTATCTCGGAAATAAAATTGCAGATCAGCTTTCAAATCCGGGATTCAACAAAAAGCTTTCGGAACATGTTAAGCTTCCGTACCGTGAATCATGGTATGAAGAGGATGCTTTCAAATATATAGTCGGTTGATTCAGTCGTCGTCCCAGGAATCGTAGTCGCCGCGGTTTGCTTTTTTGCTTGACCATCCGCTTGATTTTTCGGCAAGCATTTCCGCGTCTTCTCGTCCCTGGGTTACGCGCCATTTTTCATACTTTACCGGAACGGGATCCTTGTCCTTGTTTTTTTCATGCAAATCTTCTTCGCCGTTTGCCATCTTGTTTCTCCGCAAATTTTATTCTTACTGAAGGTTCAATACCATGCTGCAAAGCTCTTACGTCTAAAAAAGGGTATTGAATCCGACTGCAATACATATCTTACCATAAAGCCCGAAAAATTATAAAGTGCATCTCTATGGTTTCCGTAAAACTTTCTGCGCTGATATTTCATCTTAATGCAAGAATATCAAAAAATTTAAGTGACATCGCTATTTTTTTTCATTATATTAAAGGAACAGAGTTTTCTGAAAATGAATTTTTAAGGATAGCATATGAATTTACTTGACCGGTTTATCAATATCCCGGAGGATGCCGTTTACGACCAGATGAAGGATTACAAGGTGACGGTTCCTGATAATTTTAATTTTTCTTATGACGTTGTGGACGTTTATGCCCGCGAATGTCCAGACAAAAAAGCATTGGTCTGGTGCGACGACAATGAAGGTGAGGAGATTTTCACTTTCCGTGAGATTTCGCAGTGGTCAAAAAGGGCAGCAAACTTTTTTGTGTCCAAGGGAATCAAAAAGGGCGACCGCGTGATGCTTTTTCTCCGCCGCCGCTACGAGTTCTGGTGGATAATCCTTGCGCTTCATAGGATCGGTGCAATTGCCATTCCTGCCACAACTCAGCTTTTGAGCGAGGACATAGTTTACAGGAACAACTCCGCCGACATAAAGATGATTGTTTCCGTGGACGACGGCATGGTTCAGCAGAACATTGAGGAAGCCATGATAAAATCTCCTTCGGTCGAATATCTTGTCTCAGTGCAGGGCGCACGCGAAGGATGGATAGATTTCCACAAGGAACTTGAATCATGCTCAGCTGAATTTGAGCGTCCCATCGGTGAAAAAGCGACCCACAACGATGACACCATGCTCCTTTATTTTACAAGCGGAACGTCCGGTTATCCGAAAATGGTCATGCACAATTTTACTTATCCGCTCGGACATATAGTCACCGCAAAATTCTGGCAGCATGTTCAGGATGACGGGCTTCATTTGAGCGTTGCGGAAACAGGTTGGGGCAAGGCAGTCTGGGGAAAGCTCTATGGTCAGTGGATTTCTGGAACTGCCGTTTTTGTCTATGACATGAGGGCGTTCACTCCCGAACTCTTTTTCAAAAAAATCTCCACGTACAAAGTCACGACTTTCTGTGCGCCGCCTACAGTGTACCGTTTTTTGATCAGGCAGGATCTTACTAAATATGACATCTCATATCTGAAATATTGCGTGACGGCCGGTGAAGCATTGAATGCGGAAGTGTACAATAAATTCTACGAGAAGACCGGAATCAAGATGTTCGAAGGCTATGGTCAGACGGAAACCACTTTGATTGCAGGAAATTTCCCCGGAATGGAACCCAAGCCTGGTTCAATGGGAAAGCCTGCTCCTGGATATGACCTTGAGATTGTCGATGAGCTTGGAAAACGCTGCCCGCCTATGCAGACAGGACGTATAGTCATACATCTTGAGCGCGGTAAGCCCCTTGGCCTTTTCAGCGGATATTACAGGAACGAAGATCAGACAGTGGCAGCTCTTTCTGGTCCGGTCTATGACACAGGAGACACCGCCTATTATGACGAGGACGGATACATATGGTTTGTGGGCCGCTCCGATGACATAATCAAAAGCTCCGGATTCAGAATCAGTCCGTTTGAAGTGGAGTCGGTGCTGCAGGAACATCCGTCGGTGCTTGAATGTGCCGTAACCGGTGTGTTCGACGCAAGCCGCGGCCAGCTCGTGAAAGCCACGATAGTCCTGAACAAGGGCTACACCCCGAGCAAGGAACTGGAGATTGAGATAAAGACTTTCGTAAAAGAGCATCTGGCCGTATACAAGATTCCGCGCATGATTGAATTCGTCGATGAGCTTCCGAAAACAATAAGCGGAAAAATCAGGCGCGTGGAGATAAGGCAAAAAGACGCGGAAAACATTGGATAAAACTTTGTATGCGTAAAAAAACGGCCATGTTGGATGACAGCATGACCGTTTTTTGTTTTATTTTTCAGTGGCCTGGATGAAGCCCTGCCAGTTTTCAGGCGGGTTTTTGATCAGCATGGCGCACTTGTCCACGTACTTGGCTGAAACAGGGTCTTTGTCGGCAATGGATGCGAAAAGCTCTTTTGCCTGTACAAAGTCACCTTTTTCAAACAGGTCGTAGGCTTTTAGGAAGGTGGCGTTGAATCCGTCGAGAACAGATTTTTCTTCTGCTGTGAGCGGATTGTAAATCAGTACAGGCTCTTTTCTTCCGACTACGGCTACTTTTCCGACATTCCTGAACGGGAGCGTAAATCCGTGTTCGACGGCGGAATCCATTGTTGCCTTTGAGCACATGGTGTATGTTCCGTACTGCTTGTTGATTCCTTCAAGACGCGAGGCAAGGTTTACTGTGTCTCCCATCATCGTGTAGTCGAAGCGGTTTCTGGAGCCGAAGTTTCCGACGGTTGCAATTCCTGTGTTGAGGCCGATCCTCTGCTTTACCGGTTTTCCCGTAATCTTCATGAGTTCGTCCTGCATTTCAACGAGCTTTTTCTGACATTCAAGTGCAGCCTCTATTCCGCGTTTTGCATGGTCTTCCTCAAAGGTCGGTGCGTTCCAGAATGCGATGATTGCATCACCCTCGTATTTGTCGATCGTTCCTCCGTGCGCCATGATTATGTCCGACATTTCGCTCAGGTAGAGGTTGAGGAACTGCGTCATCCCTTCTGGAGTCATGCTTTCTGAAATCGTCGTGAATCCCTGGATGTCCGAAAAGAATGCCGTGATTTCACGTCTTTCGCCGCCGAGCTTGAGAAGGTCCGGGTTTTCGATCAGATTTTCGATGACCGTCGGGCTGAGGTACTGCTTGAACGCCGTTTTCAGGTAGCGCCTCTGTTTTCCTTCAGTGAGGTATGTTTCAAGGATCGATGCGATGAAAGCTCCTGAAAGTGCAAGCAAAGGCACGAAGAATGGCATTATGAGTCCGGGTATGAAAGCTCCGATCGTTGCTCCGATATACGCTGCGATCACTACGATGAAAATAAGCACTTCAATCAGCACGGATTTTGCGTTGGCCTGTTTTGTGACTCCGCCTATGAAACATCCGAGTATTGATGCCAGTGCGATTATGAGAAGCGTGACCCAAAGCGGCGACTCAAAAAGATATGATTCGTTCAGTATTGTGTCCAGCTGGCACACATGCACTCCGACTCCAGGATAGTTTGTTCCGATCGGTGTGGTACAGATATCGAAGAGTCCCGGTGCATAAAGACCGAAGAACACGTGGCTTCCTTCAAACTGCTCCAGATCAAGCAGGTCGTCTCCCGGATCGAATTCTTCGCCGTTTTTTTCAGCTTCTTCTATTGCAAGCTCCGTCCTGATTATCTGCTCGGCATTATATGGAATGTAGTTGTCGAGCGAACGTTGGAAGCGGATGTACATGCCTCCGTCACTTGCAAGAGGAATCTGCTTTAGGTCAGGAAGATTTTCCCCTACGATAAGGCTGGCGACCGCAAGTCCAGGTTCTGCAAGCGGTGAAGTGGAATAGAATCTGTTCCGCCTTGCAGTTCCGTCGCCGTCAAGGGAGCTTGTGACGTTTCCTAGTATGGCTGCATTGTTTTTGATGTCATCGACCGGGTAGAGCGGTGCCGGGTATTCCGTTCCGTCTCCAGATGCGATTTTCGTAGCCTCAGGTGAATAGTACACGGTTTCAATGACACGTCCGAAATTGCTGCATGCTTCGCCGAGAATCCTGTCATCTTCGGGACCGTACATCGATGGTTCCGTGTACAGCATATCGAATGCGATTGACGCTGCGTTTGCGCGGTTGAAAAAATCGATGATTTTTGCGTATGATTCACGCGGCCATGGATATGACCAGCCGAGCGTTTCGCTTGCCCAGTTAAGGCTTTCCTGATCCAAAAGCACGAGCGTTATGTCTTCCGACGGTTCGAATGCATCTGCCGTAGCCGACATGCGCATGTCGTACGACTTTCTTTCAAACCAACCCGTGATTCCTGAAAACTGCAGTACAACGGACACCAAAAAGACCGCTCCGGCTGTAATCAGGAACCTTAGATACTTTTTATTAGATTTCATAGTTCCCCTGACTTATCTTACGGCCTCATCATAGCGTTCTTCACGGTATTCCATCGTGTTTTCCAAGTTTTTCTCAGCCTTCCTTACATGGGACTTTATGTTCGTGATCCTGCTTGAAGGACTCGGGTGCGTTTTGAAAAAGCCTGACTTTGAAGCGGATTTTTCGAATGATTTCATTTCTTCGAGCATGCTTATCATTGCAGAAGGCTGATATCCTGCCGCTGCCATGAGCTGTACCGCCTTTTCATCGGCATCGTATTCCTGTCCCTGAGAGAATCCGCTTCCCACCATTGATGAGATGATGTCGTCCGAAACGTCTTCCATGCTGTCATCTGAGAACGCGCTGTCGATTGCATCAAGGGTGTCCTTGAAACGGCTTGCCTTGATTGAGTCGAGGCTGTGCTTGAGCTGGATGTGGGCTATCTCGTGCGCTATTACGGCTGCAAGTGCGTCTTCCGTATCTGCGCAGTCTATGAGTCCGCGTGTCACGAGAATGTGTCCGCCCGGAGTTGAATATGCGTTCACTTCATATGGTGCGTCAAGGATTACTACGTGGTAGCCGTTGTAAAGGTAGGGGTCGTCTGAGTTTATGACGAGCGTATTGCAGATTTTGTTGAGGTATTTCTGAAGCTTTCTGTCGTTGTAGACCCTGTAGTTCGTAAGTATGTTGGCCGCAACCGTTCTTCCGATGTAATATGAGTCTTCAGGACTGATGTCCTCCGCAAGCCTTGTTACGGCCGTTACGACTCCCTGCATTTCTTCCGGCAAAAAAATTTCTGCAAGTGCCTGACCGAATGCGCATGATGAAAAAAGTACCGCCGCTGCCGCAGAAAAAATCAATCCGCGGAAAATTCTTTTCTTTTTAGTCATCATTCGGCTCCTTTGAGGTGACCCTCATCAATGAAATATTCAAGTTCCGAGTCTGAAATGGTCATTGCTTCGATTGCATCGACTGCGGAAAAATCAAGGTTCCTGTGGGATGAGCTGTACACTCCCTCGCTTTCTTCAGAGAATCCTTTTCCTGCAAGGGCAAGTTCTTTAGTTGATGCGCTGACGTTTCCTCCGCTTGAAGTCTTCGTGATCTTCTTGTTGGTAAGATTTCCTTCCGCAACCCATCCGCTCTTTGAACCTGACGAAAGCTGAACGTGCACTTTTTTTCCTGACACCTCAAGCACTTTCACCTGGTCGCCGTATGAAAGGGTTCCCACGTCCTTTGCGAAATTTCCCTCGCCGTTTTTGAGCACCGCTGTCTTTGTCTTTACGTAAAGGGTCTGTCCTTTTTTATAGGTCGCCGCAAACACGGAAACCCCTGTAATTATAAGGAACAGAGCTAAAATGATTCTTTTCTTCATAAATATCTCCTTGTTTTCTATTATTTGCCATGATGCAGAAAATGTCCATACCACAGCTAAACCATCCGTGAAACTTAAGTTTGCCTGCGGTTACTGTCATACGTCCTATTTGCTGAACTTCGTGAACCTTGCCTTGCGGTATGACTGGGTGTCCTTTACCGTAAGTTTTTTCAGCGCCTTGTTTACCTTTGCAATGCGGTCCTTGGGTTTCGGATGCGTCTTGAATTCCCCGGTCACCTGCATTTTTTCAAGCATGGTCACCATTGCGGAAGGTGAGTATCCAGCCGCCGCCATAAGGGAAAGAGCACGTTCGTCAGCCGCGAATTCCGCCTCCTTCGAATATCCGTTGACGAAATAATCCACTACGAAACCGGAAAGATTGTTCAAGTCTATGCCCATGTCGATTTCGGACTCATCGAATCCTGCACGTGCAAGGCTTGATTTGGTCGTTTCGCTTATCTGGGTTATGTATTGCATGGTCTTCTTGTATCCCGGCAAGCTTGAAAGCGTGTTCTGGAGCATGTTGGCCCCGGATTCGCCCATTCTTTTTTCCTTTATCGTTTCAAGACCGTGCTGGAGCTGTACGTGCGCTATCTCGTGGGCTATGATTGCAGCCATTGAATCTTCGCTGTCCGCACAGGAAATCATGCCGCGGGTTATGAGAATGTGTCCGCCCGGAGTTGAAAAAGCGTTGATTTCATCGGAGTCAAGGATTTTCACGTGGTAGCCGTTGTATGGAATCTGCTCGTCCGAATTTATGACCAAGGTCTGGCAGATTTTGTTCAGGTATGATTCAAGCTCCTTGTCTTCGTAGAACGAATATTTTTTGAGCATTGCCGCCGCAGCCGCACGTCCGATGTAATATGCGTCCTCATCGCTGAATTCAAGGGTGTATGCCTTGTAAAGCTGCCCCAGATCAGAATCTCCGAAAAGTCCTTCAACGATATCCGTGGAATTTCCGGTAGATTTTCCGAAGTCGAGCATTTTGCCTATGTCAAACGCATGTGCTTCAACTGCAGAAAAAAGAAGCAGGAATGAAAGGGATGCCGCATTTACCAGCCTAAGTGATTTTTTCATCATTCAGCTCCTTGCAGGTGCCCTGCCTTTATGAATGCTTCAAGGTCTGAATCAGGTACTGTGACGTTTTCAATTGCATCTACCTTTGAATAGTCGATTTCGTCATCCGCGCTTTGGATTACTTTTTCAGACTCCTCCGTAAATCCTTTTCCGGCCAGGGCAAGCTCGCTCGTCGATGCCGAAACTGAACCGCCGCCCGAAGTCTTTACGATTTTCTTTTTGGTGAGTTTGTTGGAATCTATCCAGCCTGTCTTTTTTGCGCCTGAAACCTGCTGCACCTGGATTTTGTTTCCTGAAACCGAAATGACTTTCAGTTCGTCCCCGTAGATTACGTCAGCAACGTTTTTTGCACCTCCGCCGCTTGTGCTTTTCAACACGGCAGATTTCACGCAGACATAAACTTTGTCGCCTTTTTTGAGCGATGCAGCAAACGCGCTTATGCTTATCAAAATCATAATGAACAGTAAGATCTTTTTTTTCATGAGCAGCTCCTTTCTTTATATATATATAACATTCTAACGGAGATAAAGGTAACATGCAAACGAAATCGGCGTTTGTTTGGCATTTATTATCGAGAAAAAACAAAAATAAAAAAAACTTGCCAACTTGAAAATTCCGTGCTAGGATTTAAACAAGCTGATGAAGGAAGCGGTAGGGCAGTTCAGAAACTGGCTTTATGCCGCACTGTCTGTTGCAGTTTCAGGACAGTCCTGGTCAGCGCGGGGGATTTGCGTATGCGGTCCGGTGAGAAATTGATTTGAAAAAAAAGGAGGGTTTTCATGGCTAAACAGCAGAGAACCATCGGAGTATTTGTCCTTCAATTGGCATTGGCAATCTATCTGGTTGTCACGGGTCTTTGCCTTGTTGCCCCGACACTTGGAAGAAGCATTTCCAGTGAGGAGATCAGAGCCGTCGCTGAGATTTTCAAGAATCCTAACATAGGAAAAATAATCAGCATCGTCGTTGGAGTCGTATTGATTGTCTGCGGAGTTATGTTCGCTATCAAAGCCCTGTTTACTGACCTTGGTAAAATCGACGACGTATTCAAGTATGTGACGCTGATTGTATGGATTGTCGTGACGGTAATCACTCTTATCAATTGTTTCAGTGATTTCAAGAACGGTGCCGTAATGCACTGGCTTTTGGTTCTTGCAAAGAATGCCCTTATAATCGGAGGCATCCTGACAATCAAGAACGGAAAATAAAGCCTGTTGAGGATGAATCTTATCAAAAAGCCCTGGAGATTAGCCGTCTTCGGGGCTTTTTTTTGACATTGCGGCTTCTTTTGAAAAAAATTCGGCAAGGTTTCCTTCAAGCGGCTTGTAAAGATATTCTCCTTCAAGCCTTAGAAAAGCGTCGCGGCTTATGTTTTTTGCACCGTATCTTGCCATGTTGTCCGTATATACCTGGCTGTCGATGAGCTTTCCGCCGCATTTTGAAAAAGCACGTGCAAACACCGCAAACGTAGATTTAGATGAATCGGGGCCTATCGTGAACATGCTTTCGCCGAAAAAAACGGAACCGATCAGAACGCCGTACAATCCGCCTGAAAGCTTTCCGCCGTCCCATGCTTCAAAACTGTGTGCGTATCCTTTTTTATGGAAAGCGCAGTATGCATCCATGATTTTTTGACCTATCCAAGTGCCGTCCTGTCCTTTCCGGTTCATTTTCCTGCATCCTTCTATGACTCCGGCAAAATCCTTGTCCATGGTATAGGCGTAGGGGCTGTGCTTTAAAAATCTGTCTATGCTCCGGCTTATGTGGAGGTCTTCCATCCTTAGGCAAAAACGCGGCTGCGGGCTGTGCCAAATGACCGGTTCCCCTTCGTCTTCGTTGAACCATGGGAATGCGCCCTGCATGTATCCTGAATAAAGGAGCTGGAGAGGAATTTCACGTGTGACCATCGAGATTCCCCGTCGCGGAACAGGGAACTCTATTATGATGCCCGGATCCAGATAATCCAATGGAAGCTCGTTTATGTCCACCATGTATCTGTTTTTGCCCGGTGACTTTTCTTCTGCGCTCATTTGAAAATGATTTTTTCCTCTCCGTCTTCGGTAATCGTGTCAACGCAGATTTTACCGCCGCCTGAAAGCTCTCCGAAAAGCACTTTGTCAACGAGAGGTGAAGCCACAAGGTTTTCTGCCGTGCGTGAAACGTTTCTTGCTCCGAATTCCCTGCTGTATCCTTTTTTTGCAATGAACTCAACCGCTTTTTTTGTTGCCGTTAGACGCACTTTTTTTGCTGCAAGACGGGATGCAATCTTTCCGATTTCTTTTTTCGCAATCTCGCATACTATCGAAGGATCAAGCTGTGCGAACGGAACTATTGCATCAAGCCTGTTCCTGAATTCCGGGCTGAAAGCTTCTTCCACTGCATGCATGAGAGACGCGACGTCATTTTTGGACTGGGAAAGCCCTGAATTGAATCCTACCGAGCCTTTTTCCAGATCCCTTGCACCGGCATTGCTCGTCATTATGATTATGGAATTCCTGAAATCTGCCTTGCGCCCCTTGGAATCCGTGAGAGTCCCGTAATCCATGACCTGAAGGAGTATGTTGAATATGTCTGTATGCGCCTTTTCTATTTCATCGAACAAAATGACCGAATGGGGATTTCTCCGCACTGCATCCGTAAGAAGACCGCCTTCTTCAAATCCCACGTATCCGGGCGGGGAACCTATGAGACGGCTTACGGTGTGCTTTTCCTGATATTCGCTCATGTCGAAACGGATTAGGTTTTCACCAAGCTGCTTTGAAAGGACTTTTGTAAGCTCTGTTTTTCCGACTCCCGTTGGACCTACAAAAAGGAAAGATGCTTCCGGTTTTTCTGTGTCACGGAATCCTGCCCTGGATTTTTTTACCGCACCGGCCACAAGACGCACGGCTTCATCCTGCCCGAAGATTTCAGAGCCTATGTTTTTTTCGAGTGATTTAAGTTTTTCGCTTTCGTCAAGGCTTACGTCCTCAACCGGAACACGCGCCATTTTTGAGGCAATTTTTTTGACCGTATCGACGCTTACCGGAACCGGGCTTTTTTTCTTTTTTGATTTTCCGCTGGATTCATTTTTTTCATCCGGGAAAAGCTCCGCCCTGTGGATTTTCGTATATGAGCCTGCTTCGTCCATTAAGTCTATGGCTTTGTCGGGAAGCCTCCTGTCTGTCAAAAGATGTGCAGAAAGATTTACCGCACATTCAAGCACCGGCTTAGGATATTTTACTCCGTGGTATGCTCCGTATTTTGGTGCAAGCCCCTGGAGGATTTTCACTGTATCCTGTTCCGAAGGCTCCGGGATTTCGATTTTCTGGAATCTTCTGGAAAGCGCATGGTCGGTTTCAAAATATTTTTTGTATTCTTCCGCAGTGGTCGAACCGATGCACCTTACTTTTCCCGATGTGAGGAGTGGCTTCAAAAGATTCGCGGCATCAAGGCTTCCTCCAGAAACAGCCCCCGCACCGACGATCGTGTGGATTTCATCTATAAAAAGGATTGCCTTTTCGCATTTCAGAAGCTCCGAGCAGAGTTTTTTTATGCGCTCTTCAAAATCACCGCGGAATTTGGTTCCTGCAATCAGCGCACCCATGTCGAGCGAATAGATTTTGAAATCCTTTAGCATCTCCGGTACTTCTCCGGCCGCTATTTTCGATGCAAGACCTTCCGTTATGGCTGTTTTTCCGACACCGGCATCCCCGACATGTATCGGATTGTTTTTTGTCCTACGGCAGAGGATTTGTATTGTCTGCTCAATTTCATCCTCACGCCCGATCAGCACGTCGGTTTCTCCTTTTTCCGCTTTTTCGGTAAGATTCACGGTGTAAAGGTCGATGTATTTGGTCTGCACCGTGGGTTTGATCCGAATGTCACTACCATCGATATCACTACCATCGAAATCAAAATCATCTTCGGGGAAGTCATCGGAAAATCCGTCTTCATATTCATTATAGCTTCCGAAATATACAGGTCCGTCGTCCGGGTTTCCTTCGCCGCAGTTTCTCATGTAGCTGATTTCTTCAAGCAGATGCAGTCGGTCGATCCCGTTTTTTTTCAAAAGATATGAGCAGAAAAGATTTGCGTCGTCGAGCATGCTTACTATTACGTCATAGATTTCGACATTGTTTTTTTCTGCGCTTGAGCATTGTAAAAAAGAGCGGTTAAGGACGCTTTGGAGTCCCATGGTCATGATAGGCTCGTATTTTTCATCCTTCAGTTTTTTTGAGGTTCCTGCAACGATCGGGACATTTTTCTGGAGATAATCGGAAAGACCTTCGGTCAGTGAAATAACGTCAACTCCGCAGTCAAGCAAAAGGTCGATTACTTCAGAATTTTCGAGGAAAGAAGACAAGAGATGCTCCGGCGTAACGAATTCATGCCGGTTTCTATAC
>JAFPKH010000395.1:0-13365 GCA_017424825.1 Treponema sp.
ACTCCACGGAAATTCTGACCGTATGCAAAAGTTCCCGCAGTCGCAATCGTCGGATTTTCAAAATGGATTCCGGCCATATCAAAACTCAGGTCAACTTCTTCATCGGCGGAAAGCGGCTTTCGACGTGGGGCGGGTTTATTGAATTTGAGGATTTTTGAATCGAACACCGGACCGTCCTTGCACACGCGTTTCATCCCCTCGGTGGTTTCAATCGTACATCCAAGACAGGCTCCCAATCCGCAGAGCATCCTGTGTTCCATGCTCAGATAGCACTGAATCCCCAGTTCATCCGCAAGATTTTTTACGTAGGCAAGGGCTGGAGTCGGACCGCATGCATAAATCACCTTGTATCCGGCTTTTTCAACGGCATCCCTTGAAAGTGCGGCAGGAAGCATACCGTGGATTCCAACTGAACCGTCGTCGGTGGTTATATACAGATTCGCAGCATCAACGTTTTCCAGTCCGTAACAACCGGATTTGAAGCTCGCATAAAAGTCGTAGGATTTTGGAGGCAGGCTTGAAGCAAGATTTGCAACCGGAGCAACCCCGATTCCACCGCCAACAATGCAGATTTCGTTTTTTTCCGCATTGATTGATTCGGGTATGGGCCATGGAGTTCCAAGCGGTCCCATGATTTTCATTTCCTCTCCAAGGTCGTCTGCAGCAGATAGACGTTAGGCTGTCCCTCAACCCGCTCGCATTTTTCTACAATAGATTTTCCAGAAAACAGTATTCCATTTCCGTTCTCGTCAATTTCCGCAGCATCCATTTCGTCCCCCATATCGTTTATTGTGTTGAATCGGCCCGTTCCGTAATTTTAGAAGTCAGGCAGATTTATAAGCTTTCGAATCATCCCCGTAAAACTGTCATGAGGATTTCGCTTACATATTAGCCTATGCTAACACAAATTTAAATAGGTTTGCAAAAAAAAGCCCCGGAAGAGTTAACTCCCGAGACCGTATGTTTTATTTTTTGATTTTTACTCGACGGCAAGACCCATCGGATGTGCGTTTCGCGCAAGCCTCAACCCGAAGCCGCTTGTACGCTTGTATGCACTGTTTTGATCCCTTGCTGAAACCGATGCCGCTGAGTTGATTCCTTCAGCCGGATTATAATATGCGCCGCCCCTTTTTACACGGTAGATTCCAGATTCTGCTCCATGAGGATTTTCAACGTCTGATTCTGGATAAGGAGCATAGATGTCCCAGCACCATTCAGACACATTTCCGCTCATATCATAAAGCCCAAGCTCATTCGGCTCCAGTTTTCCGACTTCATGCGTACATGCTGCGCTGTTTTCTACGAACCATGACACTTCCGACGGATTGTTGCTTCCGGCAAAAATATAATCACCCTGGGATTCATTGGTTTTGCTGCGGCTCAGTTTTCCACCGCGTGCAGCATATTCCCATTCGGCCTCGGTCGGCAATCTATATCCATTGGCATTTATGTTCATGATTACGGAATTCCACTTGTCCAAATCTTCGCTGTCAAAATCATCTGGAACTTTGCCCCATTTTTCAGGATCCGTTTCACCATCGATAGAATAAACCGGAATAAGACCGTCAATCTGGCTGAATTTATTGCAGATTACAAGGCAGTCAAACCAGTTGAGGTTTTCAACTGGCCTGAAATCCTGATTTTCACCTTCGACCGGAACCCTGAGCTTTCCTTGAAAATGGCTTGGATTTCCGATGATCTGCTCCAAAAGATACTGAGGAAGCTCAAATGCCGCCAATTGAAAGTCATTTACGGTGACCGTGTAGGTTTTTCCGTTCACTGTGCGCGTAAAAGTTCCGCCTTCAATATCTTTTTCTTCCACATAATTTGAGATTGTCGCAACGTTCAGCTCATATTCCGTATCGACCGCCGGGAAAAATTTAGGGCCGAAGTTGTGGTCGCGGAAAAATGAATCTCCCAGATCAACGTCTTTTTTTACGTCAAGGGGTTCTTCAAAATGTCCTTTGATTGTGGTTGAATTGTGTCCCTCGGAATCTTCTCCGTCCAAAAGGTAAAAAGTAAGGCTTACAGCATTGCGGTTATAGAATATGGTTACGGCATTCAGGCCATCGGCATCTTTTTCCATTGCAAGACCAGCCGGAGTAAATCCATACAAAAGCGGTGAATCAGATTTCAAATCATTCGGAGTACGGCCTTTATCTACACGTTTGTCTTCCTGCAGCTCGGTAAGTTCAGTATAAGTTTCAAGATCAAGATTCTGTATAAAATGATGCACCCTTGACGCTGTAGCAGCGGTCTGATCTTTAAAATATGTCAGCCCCACAGAAACAGTTCCGTTTCCGTTGACGATTTTCCCTTCATTTGTTTCACAGCTGCTCATATTGACAAGCGCAACCACAAAAAGGGTACAGATTGATGCTAAAAAAATTATCCGGTTCTTTTCCATAATAATCCCCCCCCGGAAGATTCCTTCCCTAATTGTCGGCATTTACGACGAAAAACCATCCGCTTTTAGAAAAACAACTCAAGCTGAGGATCAGTAACGTCCAGAAAGCTTTGTTGGTTTCCATAAATTATATCATCATCTGGGGAAACAGACCCCAAAAGAATAGGCGAATTTTTATCGTGCTTTTCAAAATTCTGCAAAGCACTTTCAGGATTCACGTTCGCATAGCAATACCGGCATCCGTTCGGACAAGTATTGTATGCACCTATGTCATGGCTGACCATGCACGTACACCCACGCCGCATGCCTTTGTGCTTCAGATCCTTGAATTTCACGCCGTTCGCTTTTCCAAGGGCTTCCAAAGTCACGCATCCGCACGGCAAAATACCATATCTGGAATAATCCGACTTGGTTGCGCAGGATTGTATCGGAATACGGTATTTTCTTGCCGCCGCACCCAATCCTTCTGCCAGAGTTTCCATATCTTCTTCCGTAAGAATCTCCAGCTCAGGCATGTTGTGCACAAGCTTTTCATACATTTCTACAAAACTGAAGACACATTTTGAAACATGCCCCGAAAGTCTTGCAGCCATGTGCGTAAAACTTATCATATGCTGCTGAACCGTATATTTTTTCGTAAGCAGCACAGGATCATAACGCCAAACTATTCTTTCTTTACCAACCTGTTTTTCCAGTTTGTACAAAGTGTCTATGCTCTGGTCAAACGACGGAACCCCAGGCTCGATATCTTTTCCGTATGCCGTAATCGTATAAAAAAAATATGTGTTGAACCTTTTTGTTATTTCATGCAGTCTGGGAAGGATCGGCGCATAATTTTTAGAGCAAAAGAGCACGCAATCAACTTTCTCAGGCGTCAGCTCATAACGAGTGACTTTTTGGGGGAACAGAGGATTGCGCGAATACACGAACCCTTCCTGAAAACGCTTTAACAGCCAGTCAGAAAAATACTGAACGGTATCTGTCCGTCCCCCGGTATTTATAAGCATCCTTATTTGATTTCGTTTGTCAGCTCTGAACCGGCAACGAATTCTTTTATATTGTCCAACGTTGTTGCAGCAATGGCTTTAAGTGCATTTGTAGTAAGGAACGCCTGATGGCTTGTTATTATGACGTTCGGGAATGTCATAAGGCGTGCAAGGGTGTCATCACGGATTACGTTCACTGACCAGTCATCGAAGAAATACTTGCTTTCTTCTTCATAAACATCCAGTGCGGCTCCACCAAGCGTCTGTTTTTTGAGGGAGTTGACAAGAGCCGTTGAATCGATCAAAGCACCGCGGCCCGTATTGATTATGACAGCATCCCTTTTCATAAGCTGGAGTGACTGTGCGTTGACCACATGTTTCGTTTCTTCCGTAAGCGGACAGTGCAGGCTGAGCACATCTGCATCGGCGAACAACTGCGCAAGCTGGACATATTTGAATCCGTGTGATGAAGCCCATTCATTGTCCGGGACGACATCAAACACTTCTATATTCATTCCGAATCCGCTGAGAATCTGGGCAGTCAGTTTTCCGATGCGGCCGGTTCCAAGTATACAGGCAGTGAGTCCGTTGAGATTTCTTCCGGTCAAACCATCGAGGGTAAAATTACCGGATTTCGTCTTGATATAAGCCTGCGGAATTTTTCTTGTCAAAGACAAAAGCAATGCAACCGCATGTTCTGCAACTGAATCAGGAGAATAGGCAGGAACCCTTACGACTTTGATTTCAGCTTTTGCAGCCGCCTTCAAATCCACGTTGTTGTATCCGGCACAACGCAATGCAATCAGCTTCACACCACATTCTTTTAGCACCGCTATGACTTTTGCGTTGACCGTGTCATTGACGAAAACACAAATCACGTCATAACCTTTTGCCGTCATTGCAGTCTTCTCATTCAGATGAAAATCAAAAAAATCAATATTATAAAGATATGATTTATTCGCTTCTGAAAAAGAAGTCCTGTCATAAGAACGAGTATCGAAGAATGCTACGTTTATTTCTTTTGTTTCCATGCTTTCCTCCGTATATCCGCAAGCTGTTCACTGATTATAGCATACACTTTATAAGTTTTTTTCGCAAGTAAAAATCCAAAATATCTAATCTTCGTGACTAACTAACGGTAGTTTTAAGATTTTAGCTATAAACAGCATGAATAAGAATCAAATGCTTGGAATTTTTAATAAGATTTCTTAAAAAAATATGAAAAGTAAGTAAAAAAAACTTGCAAAATTTAATAATGCGATTTATCATTTTAATGCAGGGCTCATGGAAAAATATCGATGGATTCCTGATACAGATTTTACTGCTGATCGTTCAATCGTTACCTCCTATCAAAAAAAGAACGGTCAGCAGTTTTTTTTTCTACTGATTAATCAGCTGCCTTTTTATATGCATCAAATTTTTCAAGCATCACGCTGTCTTTCTTTTTGTCCAAAAGACTTACTACAACCGTCACCACAAAGTTGATGATGAATGCCGGAAGAATTTCATATATACCGAAAATCGGATTTACGGACGCAGGGATTTTGTTCCATACGATAACCGTGATTCCTGCTGCGATGAGTCCTGCAATGGCACCTTTATTGGTACAACGCCGCCAGAACAGAGAAAGAAGAATAATCGGCCCAAGCGTTCCGCCGAATCCTGCCCATGCATAGCTTACCAAATTGAAAATCGAGCTGTTCTCGTCCAGAGAAATCACAAAGGCAATCAGTGCAATAACCAAAACGGTTATACGGCTCACGTTCAAAACTGCTTTATCAGATGCATTCTTTTTTATGATGCCTTTGAAAATATCCTGGCTGAATGAAGAAGATGCAACCAAAAGCTGACTGTCTGCTGTACTCATGGCGGCGGCAAGTATTGCACAAAGGAAGATTCCACCAATGAACGGAGGGAACAGCTGCTTGAGGGATTCGCTGAAAACAGTTTCCGCTGCAGATGTACTCAAAATTGTCGGCTGGAGATAAACGGAACCCAAGCTTCCTACGACACAGGCCGCGGCAAGTGCAATCACAACCCAGACTGCTGCAATGCGGCGTGAAGTCTTGATTTCCTTGTTTGAGCGGATTCCCATGAACCTGATGATGAAGTGCGGCATACCGAAATAACCGAGCCCCCAGACAAGGGCAGAAATAATCGATGACACACCATAGGACTGGTTGTTCGTGAACGCTTCCTGCATTTTTTCACTCAATGCATTGAAATCACCGTTGATTGCCCGCTGACCGAATTCATTTATTTTTTCAGCAGCAGCCGAAGGTCCGCCAAGCTTGACGAGCATCAATATTCCGGTAAGCAGAAGTGCGACGAACATCAGGGATCCCTGGATAAAATCGGTTGTACAAACGGCAAAGTATCCGCCGGTGATTGTATATGCAAGAATCACGACCAGACCGATTACAAGACCGATGTGATACTCAAGGCCGAACACAGAGTTGAACAATTTCGCACATGCAACCAAACCTGATGAAACATAAATCGTGAAGAACAGAATATTGAACAAAACGACGACCGTCCCGAGAATACGCTTTTTGTCATTGAAGCGGTTGTTCAAAAATTCCGGGATTGTAATTGAATTTCCGAATGTGACCGTACACTTGCGGAGCCGTTTTGCCACAATCAGCCAGCTCAAATATGTTCCTGCAGCAAGCCCCGCGGCAGTCCAAAAACATTCCTTGATTCCGCCAAGATAAGCAAGACCCGGCAATCCCATCAAAAGCCACCCGGACATATCGGATGCTTCAGCACTCAGGGCTGTGGTCCAAGGTCCCATTTTGCGTCCGCCAAGAAAAAAATCCTCTGAACTGTTGTTCTTTTTCATAAATTTCAGACCGATGAAAATCATCATGCCCAAATACAACACAAACGCGATAATATGCTGTACCATTGCTGACATACTTTCCTCCGTTAATAATAACTTTGTTTTAGAGCCAATTCTAAAAAAATTCGGCTGTTATTTCAATGTCATATATGATAATATTTTTTCACCATTGATTGAGTTTATATGATAAAACGCACAGGTCACGCTGATCTGCCGCTGCATGTCGGGACGGTTCCCAAATGGCTTGCAGACAGGATGAAAAGCTTAGGCACGGAAATTATACAAGTCCTCTTGATTGAATACGGAAAAAAAGAAGTCCTCAGACGCTTGAGCGACCCTCTTTGGTTTCAGTCGCTGGGTGCAGTGCTCGGCATGGACTGGCATTCTTCCGGCATAACCACGTCGGTCATGTATGCTTTGAAGCGAGGGATAAACGAAAGGGCAAGGGAATTCGGACTCTGCATATGCGGCGGACGGGGAAAATATTCAAGGCGCACTCCTGAAGAAATCCTTTTTCTTTCAGAACACACGGGTCTTCCGGGAAATGATTTGGTCAGGGCAAGCAAACTGGCGGCAAAAATCGACAACACGGCAGTGCAGGACGGATTCCAGCTTTATCAGCATAATTTCATTTTGTCAAACGAAGGGGATTGGGCAATCGTCCAGCAGGGAATGAATCCAGAAACAAAAACAGCGCGGCGCTATCACTGGTGTTCCGCAGACCTGAAATCTTTTTCCGAAGAGCCGCATTCCGGTATAACAGGTGAAAATCAGGGGCAGATTTTGAATCTAACGGATTCGGATGCAGCCAAGACACGTGAAAAAATCCTTGCGGTTTCAAATGAAAAAAGCGAAAAAATAATCAAGGAGATTTCTGACATTGCACGGCTTGGAAATCCGCTTGAACAAAGAAAACCGGTTCAGCCTGAACTTTTTTCGGACAGTGAAAATGCTGATTGCGGAATCATTTCAGAAAATAAAAACCGGAACATAATACTCCCGGCACATCATGAAGTACGCGCAGAAGACGTTGATTTGAAAAGGCTTGGCGGAGTGCTTGCAACGGCATATGAAAATCACCCTGAAGATTTTGAATCTCTTTTGCTTACACCAGGGCTTGGGCCAAGAACGCTCCAGTCACTTACTTTGGTGAGCGAAGTGATTTACGGAACACCAAGCAGATTCCGCGATCCAGCCAGATTCAGTTTCGCACACGGTGGAAAAGACGGACATCCATTTCCGGTGCCGACAAAAATCTATGACGAATCAATCCGGGTGCTCGGCGACTGCATTGAAAAATCAAAGATGGGATACGATGACAAATCAAATTGCCTGAGACGGCTTCATGACACGGCTTTGGAGATTGAAAAAAACTGCAATCCTGCCGCTGATTTTGACGCTGCAATCGCACATGAAAAATCAATGTCAAAAGAATGGGGCGGAAGGACTTGTTTTGACTAAAAAGCCATAGCCACCATGTCCAAAACCTGTTATCATAATCCATATGATAAAAGCAGAAATTGAAGATAAAGATTTGAAGCAAAAAATAGAATCGCTCCCGAAAGATGAAATGGCCATCTTTGTTTTGAGCGACGGCCGTGCAAGAGGTGCAATTTTTCACGGAACACGTTTCGTAAACCAAATGCGCGCACAGCACAAAACCGGTATTCTTGAAACGATGGTTTTAGGTCAGGCATCTCTTTGCGGTGCAATGCTTTTGCCCACTTTGAAAGGCAGGGAACATCTAACCTGGCGCTATGAGATTGACGGTCCGGCACAAGGATTTTCAGTTGAAACCGACACATCTGGATACGTCAGAAGCTATCTTTTCAATGACCACATTCCGGTTGAAAAGCCTCTTGAAAATTGGGATCTGGAGCCATTTTTAGGTGAAGGCACCATGACGATTTCAACTCTTTTTGAAGGCGACAAAACACCCTATGTAAGCTCAATTTCTGTAAACAAAAAAAACATCGCAAAAGATCTGGTAGATTTTTTTGACCAGAGCGTGCAGATTAAAACCGCTTTCAACACAAGCATCCAGATGGACAAAAACGGAAGGGTAACGGGAGCCGGCGGATTGTTTTTGCAAGTCATGCCGGAAGTCGGAGGCACAAAAGGAAACGGCATTATGACCGAAGAAACCATCTCGGATGAAATGCTGATTGAAAGATTGGAGGTGGCATTTAAAACCGCACCGTCTTTGGGCACTTGGTTCAGCGAGGGCAATACAATTGACGACCTAATTTACAACCAATTCTGCGAATTCAAACCATCGATAGCCGTCCGTAGATCCGTCGTATATGACTGCCCATGCTCAAAGGAAACTTACATCAGGCATATCCGGTCACTTCCAAAAGCCGAACTTGATGATATAAAAAAGAACGGACCTAATCCACTGGAGATTTGCTGCCGGAACTGCAACTCGATTTACCGCATTCCAACAGCTGAAATTTGAGCTAACAAACGTTAGGTGGGCAAAATAAAATGTTAACTAACGATTGTTTGTTGCAAAATCACATTTCAACCCTGATTTCTCTATGGCGGAACAACAAAAACGCAAATTTTCTCTCAAAACCAGAGATTTTAAAGGTTTCATCAGATTTATTAAGCTTGCAAAGAGGCCTGACAGGTAAGCGTGAACTTGTCGGAAGCGGCTACATGGAGAATCCTTCACAACTTGGTGCTTATCTTCTATATTATTGGCCGATTTCCTACATGCAGATTTACTGGGCGGCAAAAAGCTGTCCAGAACTTATCGCAGCCGAAAAAAAAGAAATAAACATACTCGACATGGGTTCTGGTCCCGCTCCGGCATCCGTCAGCCTTTGCGACCTGCTTCTGAAAAACGGATCTCAAAAAATCAACGTTGACTTGTGCGACTTCAGCCAAAAAGCACTGAACCTTGCAACACAGATTTATTCAAGGGATTTGAAATCTGTCACCATAAAAACAAGGGTACAGAATTTCGAAAAAGATGTTCCTCATTCGGACAAAAAATATGACATAATCATCATGAGCCATGCCTTGAACGAGCTTTGGAAAAACAACCCGGACTTCATTCAAAAACGGACGGATTTTCTCGTAAAGCTTTCGGAAAATCTTGTAGATGACGGAATCCTTTTTTTATCCGAGCCGGCACTATTGGAAACAAGCCGGAATCTGCTGCAAATAAGAAACCGCCTTATTCAAAACGGATTTTGCATACTTTCACCGTGCCCAGGACAATCAGACTGCCCGGCCTTGAGCGCAGGCCCCAACCATACATGCCATGCAGAAATAAGCTTGGCACCTGTTGAACCGGTTTCATCGATTGCAAAAGCCGCCGGCTTGGACAGGGAATCCGTGAAAATGACATATTTCATCTTCAAAAAAGGATACAAAACTGTACCCATGGAAGAAGACTCCACAGCAATAAAAGGAAAAGTCGTTTCAGATGCAATGCTCAACAAATCTGGCAGAATCCGCTTTTTAATCTGCAACGGAAAAACAAGAACCGCAGTTTCAGCCAAAAAAGATGACCCATACGCCAAAAAAATCAAATTTTTCGCCTTGAAACGCTACGATTCCATACTTATCTCAAACCCCGAAATCCGCGGTGACAACGAAACAAAAGCCTACGGTATAAAGGAGGATACAGAATTAAGGGTACAGAAGTTCTTGCAAAATCATTGAGTCGGATTTTATGAGAAGAAACTTCCTCACACACAGCATTGCAAGAACTTTCATAATCCTGAATTTTATGTTAAAATCCGCTCATGGAAAATATAAACAAATCAGCGGAAAGGGTTTTGAGATTTATTGAAAAAAGTCCGAGCTGCTTTCATGTGGTGGAGAACATAAAGGCGGAGCTTGTTGAAAACGGGTTTACGGAATTAAGTGAAGACGAAAAATGGGAGGTGGTTCCCGGCGGAAAATATTTTACAACGCGAAATTCTTCTTCCATAATCTCATGGGTCATCCCGCGTTTTGATTTTGCAGGATTTTTTCTGACTGCAAGCCACAGTGATTCTCCGTCTTTTAAAATCAAAGAGAATGAGTGCATTGTTTCAGAAAAGCATTACATAAAATTGAACGTGGAAAAATACGGCGGCATGCTTTGCGCTCCATGGTTTGACCGGCCGCTTTCCGTTGCAGGCAGGGTTATCACGCAAAAAAACAACGGAAATAAAATCGAGCTGCGCCAGCATCTTGTGAATCTTGACCGCGATTTATTGATGATTCCGAATCTTGCAATCCATATGAACCGTGAAGCGAATGACGGACAAAAATATAATGTCCAAAATGATTTGCTCCCGATTTTTTCATTTGACGAAAACTCAGAGCCGGACAAAAACTCTTTTATGAAAACAGTTGCCGCTTCAATCGGTGTGAATGCTGATGAAATCATTTCTTCTGATTTATTTTTGTACAACCGCGACAAAGGAAAATTCTGGGGAAATCAAAACGAGTTTATCGCAAGCACCAAGCTTGATGATTTGGAATGTGCCTGCACTTGTTTCCAAGGATTTTTAAAAGCTGTCCCGTCTCCAGATGATTTAGAATCTAAAGATTATGAAAACGTTCTTGTAAACTGCATTTTTGATAACGAAGAAGTCGGAAGCCAGACAAGGCAAGGAGCCGCATCGACATTTTTATATGACACGCTCCGGAGGATAAATCTTTCCTGCAACAGAAGCGAAGAATCATTCCACATGGCACTGTCCAAAAGTTTTATGATCAGCGCGGACAACGCTCATGCAGTCCATCCGAATCATTCAGATAAAAGCGATCCGACGAACAGGCCTCTTGTAAATATGGGACCCGTCATAAAATTCAACGCAGCACAAAAATACACCACAGATTCAATATCAGCGGCATTGTTCAAGGCTGTTTGCAAAAAATCCGGCGTTCCATACCAGACTTTCACCAACCGTTCGGACATGGCAGGCGGTTCAACATTGGGCAACATAAGCGGCACACAAGTTTCCGTCCCGACAGTGGATATCGGTCTTGCACAGTGGGCAATGCACTCTCCATACGAAAGCGCAGGCTCAAAAGACCCTGAATATATGGAAAAAGTTATTTCTGAATTTTACAAAAGCTCCTGGAATCTTGCGTGAAAAAAGAACCGCTGACGAAAACTTCGCCAGCGGCAGGAGAGAGTTTATTAAAAAATTTGAAAAAGTTCTATATAAGATAATACCTTTTTTTCAAAACATTTCTATTCTAATTTTTTCACTTTTTTCCTTTAATTTTTTTACTTTTTACTCTAAAAATCACAGGAAGCGGAAATATCTTTCAAAAACTGACCCGGCGATTTTGAGCAACATCCGTAAGATAGACATTTATCGCAATCCATTGTAAAATCAAACAGGGGTTTAGAAAAAGCAAGTTTCTACAAATTCCCGTATCATAAAATTTGGAGGAAAATATGGCTTATTGTCCAAAATGTGGTAAAGAAATAACGGACGGATCAGCATTCTGCCCGGCATGCGGTGCAAAACTTGATGAATCAGCAGTCACAGCCGTTCAGGAAAACAAGCAGGTGGCACTTCCTGAAAATGTATCACCAAAGAGCAGGCTCTGCGCACTCTTGCTCGGAATCTTTTTAGGAGGATTTGGAGTCCACAACTTCTATCTCGGCAGGATCGGACGCGGCATTGCTCAGGCCTTGATGTACGGTTTCGGACTTGTCTTATACATAATTGGAGTTTTCAGCGTCTCTTTCGGTGCTGCTAGTGCCGCCTACAACCATAGCTATCACGGACTTTTTGCAATGATCCCGCTTATGATTTTGGGACTTCTGCTGATTTGCGCCTCAGGAATCTGGTCACTTGTTGAATGGATTCTCATTGCCTGTGGAAAAGGACATGACAAAAACGGCCGCCCAGTCTTGGTGTGGACAAAATAATCGACTGAGCGTAAAAAAGAAAGGGATCGAAAAAAGAGCTTCAAAACTCTTCAATCGGTCCCTTAATCATTTAGGTTATGCCCTTTTTTTAACAAACGGATTTGCTCAAAACTAACGTTTTTCGCTAGTCCTGTGAACGGCGTTAGCCGTGAACAAATCCGTTTGTTTACCCACTGAACAAAAAACTTTTTAAAACCAAAAAGCCCACACCAGACACACAAAGGGGCTTCTTATTACAAGGTTATGCCGATAAACATAAAATTGTGGGCATAGCCTTGTCCGCGTGATTCTTTTTTACGGCACTAAATGCCTAAAAGTTCCAGTATCTTTGATTTTGTGTCTTCAAAGGTAATGCCGCCTTCCGTTGAAATACATTCGCAGGCCCACCTGTTGAATCTTGAAACAAATGCCTTGACACCGGCATAGTCTATCATGTCTATAGGTGCGAAGTCCGTGTATGCCTTGTTCAAGTCGGAAACTGTACGCCTGTGGAAGTCATCGAATGAATCTTCTACCGATTCCCATACGTGGTCATAAAGTTTATTGAACACTGGGTATCTATTTGTTCCTTTTACCTTAGGGACATCATCGAAGCCTTTTCTTGCGGAAGCCGTCCATCCTTCAAAGTTTTCGTCATAATGGTTCTGCCCTTTGTAGTAGTACAACTTTATCAGGTGTGCGTGTCTTACAGGCCGCAGGTTGTCCAACCGCAAGATTATTTCATTCCAAGCCTGTGCCGTTTCACGCAAACGGGCGGTATTTTCATAGATTCCTTGAAAATCGAAGTCTTCGCCTATTTTATTCATGATTACCCCTTTTTCAAGTCGGATTTCTTTTCTTGCTGTTTTCATAATTAAACTATTATAACCTTCCAGTCACCTTACCCCTCTTTTTTTGGAAAAACACCACCTACACCAGACACACAAAAAAGGGGGCTTCCCTTTTTTACGGAAGCCCCTCTATTTGGTGTATGGGGATTATGGTTTAATTGGAAGGGGTATACAGCGACAACAAACTATCGCTATAGTTGTCGCTTTCGTCCTGTGTCAAAATACATAGGTGGGTACCATAAATACCATAATGCCTATACGTAACCAGACCATCAACGTAAAAGTAGCAACTGTCGTACCAGTTGTCACCAACTTTACAATCGCTGGGGTCTATCCAGCCGGTGATTTCATAAACCCAACAGTCCTCACCCCCAGATGTTTCCGCCTTTTTTACCAGACTTTTAAGT
>JAFPKH010000396.1:0-6532 GCA_017424825.1 Treponema sp.
CAGATACGCCCGGCAGGAAAAAAGACCGTCGTGGACATGATGGTGTACGGTTCCTACATTGCACGCGGAGTTCCCATTTCCATTCCTTTTGAAAACATATATACGTCATCATTTCAGACTATTTTCAACCATACTAGAAAAAATCTTCCGTGGGGTTACGTGGTTCCCGACAAGGATCAGTATGCGAACATAACGTCGCTCATTCCTGAAATCCGCCGCCGCCTTGCAGATGTTGCATACCTTGAAGATGCTGCCTACAATGAAAAGGGAGATTTGTATTCAATAACCAAGGGGGAGCCTTTTGCCAAGGAAATCGAGGATGTTGCTCTCAACTACTGGCTCAAGAATCCGCCGGAAGAAGAGCATTCCGAAAAGCCTATAACGGTCGGTGCACCGGGATTCGTAAAATGGGTGGTTGACGGTCTTGTAAGGCCTCTGACAGGAAAAGCGACGAAAATATCAGAGCTTGTTGCTCCTACCGTAAAGAGCGGTGACATTTCAAAGCGCGAGGTAATGAGCCAGTCATGGAATTTCTCCCTCAACCTTGACTGGGACCGCCATCTTGCCGAAAAAGTTTATTCAATACATGCCGGAAACAGGTTCTTCAGCTGGGACAAATGCGGAGTTGACGTTACGGATGATTTCTTCGTTTCAAGCCTTTCAGACGACGGGCGCATACTCCCTGCGGTGGGATACATAAGGAACGTGGGCTACGGAACCGATGTCCTCAAGGCACTCATGTACGTGCTTGCGGTGACGGAGCCTGATACTATATTCCTTGGTGCAATCCAGGAGCCTTCGCCGGTAAAGGCAGATGAGATGGTGTTCAATTCAAATGCCGTTTTTCTCCCTTATTTCAGGGCAAACGGAAGGTTCGACTGCGTTGTTTTCCAGGCAGGAAAAGAACTTACGCTTGAGCAGTTCGTCAAAAACAGCCCGGAAGTGCACGTGCATCTTGAAAGGATAAAATCATCCTCAAAATTCGACCCGATGTAAATTTCCTGAACTTGTACAATAAATCATTGACGATTGCAGAAGCTGGATTTATAATTATCCTTATGGGAACGACCGGGGGCTTCTGTGCTTTCCGCGGCTTCCTTAATCAATGCCGGGCTTTCGGAATTTCTCGTTCTGATTGTTTCCGGCCATAATAAGGAGTGTTTTTTATGAAGTGTATCAAAAAAATAGCATTGGTTTTTGTTGCTGCTTTTATTGGTGTTTCTGCATGGTCACAAGACAAGCTCGGTGATTATTTAAGCCGTATTTATGATTTGAACTATCAGCGCGCGCTTATTCAGAACGAATATGAAACGGCTTTTCAGGAAGCGAATTCTATTCTGAATGCCGAAATGCAGAAGGAGTTCCAGAAAATTTCCCAGATGGAGCAGTACGGATGGGAGAGCGCGGACGAATACAATGCACGCGTTACGGAAGAAATCGAAGCAGTATCAGCAAAGCGCAAGGAAGCCATTGCAAAGACGGACGCTGAAATCCGCAGCAAATTCGATGACCAGCTTTCCGCAATCGCAAAGAAAAAGCAGGCTTTGATCGATGAGCTTGTCGCAAAGGAATTCATTTATTCCGGGGACAGCCTCAGCCTCTCTTTCAGCGCATTCAACAGGACTCAGAAGAATTTCCCGTTCACTGTCAAGTCAAAGGAATCTGATTTGACATATACCTCACGTGGACTGCACTATGCACTCAACAAGGACAACCTTGCGGAAGAGTGGCCTGTATTTGACGGATATATCAAGGACAACGTTCTTTCTGCACAGGTCAACTTCATAGTCGTAAAAACGGCAGATTCAACAAGCTACCAGAAGAAAGTCACCCAGGTAAAGCTCGTTGACGGAAACGGAACCATCATCGCGACATATGACGTGAACGAGCCTGTCGAAATCGTTTCAATGGACGAAGCTGTGGAAGCGGCGGAAAAAACACCTGTCGATGATGAAGAGGAAGCAGCCGAAGCACCTGCAGAAGAAGATGAGGTAGATGAAGCGGCCGTTGAAGAAGAAGAAGCTGAAGAGGAAGAAGAAGAAGATATAGAAGAGCCTGAAGAAGAGTAGGGGTCTTTGAAAACGGAAGTTTTTTGAAAATCGGGAGCCGTTCCTTTCCGGGACGGCTTTTTTATCGGATATTTTTATCGGATATAAGGAATTTTTATGAACAGAGATTTTGAAGTTTTGGACAAAGTGATAGGTAAGATCCCGGATTTTCCCAAGCCGGGCGTGCTGTTTTATGACATAACGGGCATACTTAGGCATCCTGAGGCATTCTCGTACTGCATTGACCGCATGGAAGAAATCTACAAGGGAAAGAAAATAGATGCAGTTGCAGGAATCGAGTCCCGCGGATTCATTTTTGCGGCTCCTTTTGCACAAAAAATGGGCATACCCCTTGTGCTTATCAGGAAAAAAGGAAAGCTTCCGGGAAAGACATATTCATGTTCCTACGATCTTGAATATGGCAGCGCGTCTATTGAAGTGCACTGCGCCGACATCCAGAAAGGCCAGAACATATTGCTTGTGGATGATCTGGTTGCAACGGGCGGCACTCTTTCTGCGGCAAAAAATCTTGTTGAGCAGGGCGGCGGCATAGTCACCGATGTGTTCGGCGTGGTCGGTCTTCCGTTCCTGAATTTCAAGGATACGCTTGCACCGCTTGACGTTACGACTTTAATAGATTACGAAGGCGAGTAAAAGATTGAGGGCTGCCCGTTGTTTTTTGGACAGCCCTTTTTTTTGTTTAAAACTTATTTTACCGGAAACAGCTTTTTGAAGTCTACGAGAACTTCCTTGCTGTCGCGTGCTGAATCGATGTCGATCATCTTGTTCAGCTTGCGGTAGAAGTCGATGAGAGGCTCGGTTTCCTTGCGGTAAACTTCAAGGCGGTGTGTGATTGATTCAAGCTTGTCGTCTTCACGTGTGAAAAGCTCTCCTCCGCACTTGTCGCACTTTCCTTCAACTTTCGGCGGCATGAATTTTACGTTGTAGTTTGCCTTGCAGTCCTTGCATACGCGGCGGTTTGAAAGACGGTCGATGATCAGCTGGTTTCCGACTTCAAAGTTCACGACCTGAACCGGAATGCCGAGTTTTTCAAAAGCTTCTGCCTGTGGTATTGTGCGAGGAAATCCGTCGAGTATGAAACCGTTCTTGCAGTCATTTTTTTTGATGCGGTCTTCGACTATTTCAAGCACTACCTCATCGCTGACGAGTCCGCCTGCATCCATGATAGCCTTTACTTTTTTTCCAAGTTCCGTCTGGTTTTTGATGTTGTCACGGAAGATGTCCCCGGTTGAAATCTGCGGAATCTTGTATTCCTGTGAAACCTGTGCAGCAAGCGTTCCTTTTCCGGCTCCTGGTGGCCCTAAGAAAATGAAATTCATTTTTTACTCCTTGATAAATTTTAGGCTCAATTCCGGGCTTTATGCAGGACAGCAATGACAAGTTTCCTGACAAAACCCGGTGTTCGGCCGATTTAATCAATTTTACACGCTAATCGCTAAATCTACAAGTGAAAAATACGTTTTCGGTTTTCCATGTAAAAATCTGCCGCTCTGCAGCCGATGAAAGCACTGCCTTTATTTTTTCGACTCCCCCGGATGAAATTGCATTGCAGATTGCCTTTCCGTAGGATGATTTTTCCGTATCGAACCATTTTCCGATTTCAGTTTCCGTTATCCTGCGTTTTTCGACAAGCGTGCATTTTTCCGACGTGACCTTGAATCCTGCCGATGAGAAAATCTTTTCTATGTCACCGGAGTCCCATGAAAAAAGTTTCGAGCTTTTGTCTGAGAAAAAGGATTTTTCCGCTTTTTCCATGTCCATGATGAGCCTTTCAAGCTCCGCGCTTGTTTTTCCGTTGCCTTGAATCTGGTCTGAAATCAGCTGCGAGATGTGCTGGCCTTTTCCCGGAATGCGCTGTGAAAAAACGATCATGCCGTCCTTTGACATTAGGGGAGGGGAATCTTTCTGCGGTATCGTTTCTGAATCAAACGCTATGTCCCTTTCATCGCTTGTAGTTCCGGTAAAAAGCTCCTTAAGCGAAACTGCCGCCATGTTTATGTCAGAAAGCGAAGAGAGTGCGTCACGGAAGAAAATCCTGTCGAAAATCATGTCGCCTGATTTTTCAACGCTTTTCCTTATGTTTGACGGGGCAAAAATCACCGGTGAATCCTGTATGAAAAGAACCGGCTTGTCCATCGTCTCAAGGGTCTGCGCATATTGCTCAAGTAAATCTTTTCCCTGCTTGTTTCTGCATGATCCGCATACAAGACCTTCGGGGCACTTTCTCATGGCCTCAAAAATCAGCAGGCAGTCATCGGCGTTCCATATGAGGCTCCTGTGGTGGCGCTTTAGGTCGGCGGCCTGAATCATTCCGTCACGGATCTGCGTTAGTATTTCCGCCTTGTTTGAGTCGAGCCTTGCCCTCCATGAGCGTTCTGCCTTGTCTATCACCGCGCTTTTTGATTTGTCTTCCGGGCTGAACGTGAGGTTTTCTTCTTTTTTTACGTCGCCTGAGCGGAAATGTTCCTGAATCCACCATTCGCTTATCGGGTTTTCCATGTCCGGGCTTTTGCCGTCTTTTTCAACGAGGGATGCAATCTGTATTTCCCTGCGCGAGAGAACTTCATCCCTTATCTGGTTTTCGTATCCCTGGGTTGACGGTGTGTAGAATACTTTTCCCACAAGGCTGTCCGGGAGATATTGCTGTGCCACCCAATGATCCCTGTATGCATGCGGGTAGAGGTAGCCTGAACCATGTCCGAATCCTTCTGCATCGCGGCTTGAATCCTTCAGGTGGTTCGGAACGTCTGCGTCTTCTTTTTCAACCGATGCAAGCGCGTCGAAGAATGCCATGGAGCTGTTTGATTTAGGTGCGGTGGAAAGATAGAGTGCGGCATGTGCAAGAAAGTACCTTCCTTCAGGTAGACCGACCCTGTCAAATGCCCTTGCGCAGCTTTCAACCACGCTTATTGCATTGGGATCTGCAAGCCCCGTGTCTTCGCATGCAGAAATCAGCATACGACGGAAAATGAAATGCGGATCTTCGCCTGCCTTTACCATCCTTGCAAGCCAATAGCTGGCCGCATCTGGATCCCGTCCCCTGAGGCTTTTTATGAATGCAGATATTATGTCGTAGTGGTAGTCTCCGTCCCTGTCATAGAGCACCGCTTTTTTCTGTATTGATTCTTCCGCCGTTTCCCGGCTTATGTAGATTGTAGAACCCCATTCCGGTAACGGCGGTTTTGCATCCGGCTCCCATTTTTCGGGCGTGGTTTCAACCGCAAGCTCTATGGCGTTAAGGAGGCTCCTTGCATCCCCGTTTGCAGTTTCGACAAGATGCTCAAGCGCACCGTCTTCAAATACAACTTTCCAGTGTCCGTATCCACGTTCGGCATCGCTTATTGCCTGTACCGCTGTTTTTTTAAGGTCATCTTCAGAAAGCGGCTTAAGCTGGAAAACACGGCTCCTGCTGACCAATGCCTTGTTCACTTCAAAAAAAGGATTTTCGGTCGTCGCACCGATCAGGATTATCGTTCCGTTTTCAACCCATGGCAGAAGGGCATCCTGCTGGCTTTTATTCCATCTGTGGACTTCATCTACAAAAAGTATCGTTTTTTTGGAAAAAAGCTTACGCTGGTCTTCTGCTTCTGAAATTGCCTTACGTATGTCAGCAACTCCTGTGAGCACTGCGTTGAGCGTTATGAAATTTGATTTCGTGTGGTTTGCTATGACCCTTGCGAGAGTTGTTTTCCCGGAGCCTGGAGGACCGTAGAAGATTACCGAAGTAAGCTGATCCGCTGCAATTGCACGCCTCAAAAGCCGTCCTTTCCCCACGATGTGATCCTGCCCTATGTATTCGTCAAGGGTTCTGGGTCTCATCCTGGAGGCAAGCGGCTCATGGTTTTTCCCGATTGAATCAAATAAATCGTGCGGCAAAAAATCTGTCCTTAAAGAAAATCAGCGGGGTCTGTCATCACCGTCACGGTTCCAGTGTCCGCGACCCGGATAGAATGCGTACAGTCCGGTTTCCTTGAATGAATCTGGAGATGAAGAAAGGTATCCTTGTATCATCATAGAAGCATATTCATCCGTGTTTCCTTCGCTTGCACTTGAGTCCAACGCATAAATGCTCTGCACGCTTGAAGTGAGGAGCGTCTGCGCATTGTTGTTGAACCCGGATATCGTAGTGTTCAGGTATCCGTTCGCTCCTATTTCCACGCGGTAAAGCCCTGATGAAGTTCCCACGAGAATGTAGTCGCTTGTTGCCGCAAGTGAATAGATTGTTCCGGAATTGTAGTTGATGGCGTCAAAATAGTTTCCGCTCGTTCCGTCTTTTACGCCGTATATTGAAGAGCCGTCCGCTATGTATGCGATTTCCAGATTTGCATTCTTCGTCACCGCCCTTGTGTTGAAAAATCTTTCGGTGCTTCCGAGCTTTACTGACCTTGGTGAAGTGTAGCTTGTATCTGCCGAGGATTCTACGCTTGGTGCAATTCCTCCGTTGAGCTTGTAGACATGGTATC
>JAFPKH010000397.1:0-10542 GCA_017424825.1 Treponema sp.
GATTTCCACCGTGTTTTTCAGGCTTCGACCTGGATTATGTTTCCGCCGTCAACATCGGCATAGACAGACTGCCTTGAACGGTACGGGTTCTTAATGCTGACGATCTGCTCGCGGATTTCTCCCATGTGACCTTTCAAAAGCCTTCTGTTCCTTTCGTTCTGTGCGGTGACCTGAATCTGGAGGTTCGTTAGATCGCTCTGGAGCTTTTCAATAGGCACTATATCAGCCGGATTGTAGGTGGACGCAGATGACCTTATGCCCATATAAAGCTTCTGCATCGGTTTGATCACCTTCTGAAGCGAGCCTATGCCCTCGACGATTTCTTCCTCAAGCATGGAATGAGCCGCAATAGCTTCCGGATTTTCTGAATCTATGGCATTTTCCTGAAGTTCAAGCACCTTAAGATACTGCCGGAACCTGTCCCTCTGCTTTTCCAAAAGAGCCCTGAATCTTTTGACGACCGCTACCCTTTCCGCAAGCTCTTCCTGACTCAAAACTTCGTTCATAATCAACGTCCTCCCAAAAATTTTCCTAGCCTGTAATACTGATGGTCGGGCCGTCCACAGGCATTTTGACGGCGTTGTTTGCCTGAGTGTTCGAGGCAGTTTCCCAAGATTCTTTAAGCTGCCTTAAAAGATCAAGTATAAATTCCAATCTTTCCTTGTTATGCTTGATTCCGGCAGTCAGAAGCTCCTTGTTGAAATAGATGTACAAAGCCATAAGATTCTGTGCAATCTCACCGCCCTTTTCCATGTCCAGGCTGACCTGAAGCTCGGTGATTATATCCTGCACCTTCTGTATATGAATTCCGAAACTTTCTATGTTGTCTGCAATAATCTTCCCGTCATCGGAAATCATGGCGATTGCGTCTTCCAGATGAGCGCATGCACCCTGGTAAAGCATGACCACCAATTTTCCCTGGCTGGCTGTTTTCACGCCGATTTCGCGGTAAGCATTGTATCCGTCGTAAGAATTGTAACTCATTCATTTCCCCTTGACATCTAGAAAAGCAACTACAAAAAAATAAACAATGATTTACAATATGGTTACTCCAAAAAGCAGAACTTTTTTAAAAGCGGCCACATTGTTTTAAAAGTTGCCTTATCTTGGTTATTATCGGAGATTCCGCGGCATAAATGAAGGGAAAATCAACATACCTCGCTGCAAGCAACGAGGTTCACAGCTTTCGCTGTTCATGTTCTCAAAAGGTATCGCAGTCAGATTTCATACCTCTTATTTCGCCCCAAGGGGCGAGGTATGAAACCTTCCGCACGAATCAATCCGCCATGATTCTTCCGCAGGAATGGAAATGTTCGCTCCAATAAGGCTCGTCCAAGGAAGATTCACCCACGCCCGTGGCAGGGCCGTCGCTTATCGCATGGATCAGCTTGTTTTCACCGGCATAGACCGCCACATGGAAGATTGAGCCGTCACGCTCAAAAAACACAAGGTCTCCGGGGATAAGGTCGCCTTTTTGAACGGGAGAGGCATAATCACAAAGCCCCTTGGAGGATTTCGGTACTTTTCCAAGGCCTGTTTCAAGGGCAACTGCATAGACAAAGCCCGAACAGTCCATTCCGTCCGAATCAGCACCGCCGTAACGGTATGGAGTCCCAATGTATTTTCTTGCACATTCAAGGAATTTGCGCCTGGTTCCGCTCAGCCCTGCATCCTGGGAAATCGGCGACATCTCTGCTTCAGGAAGAGCCTTTTTTTCGTCACCGATTTCATCAACCCATGATTTTCCGCCCTGCCCGTTTTTTTCAACAGCGGCTTTTTCTTCGGGAACATTGGTTTCAGTCTTTTTACCGGATGAAAAATGCCTTACCAGCCCGTAGATCAGGAAAATCACTGCAAGGGCACATGCAAGGTATTTTAAAAACTCCGAAATAATCTTCTTGTCCTTTTCTTTCATATATTAAACTCCATCGATATACCTGCTCCATGCGGACTGCAATTGTACGCGCAGATTTTTCCGCCAAGGCATTCAACTATGGTTTCCGCAATGGACAAACCAAGCCCGGCACCACCTGAAGAGCGGACATGAGCCTCGTCACCGCGGTAAAAACGCTGGAACACATGGGGAAGCACGTCATCCGAAAATCCGGGGCCGTCATCTTCCGAAAAAATCTTCATTGAATTTCCGGAAGTTTCCCAGCCAAGCTTTATACGGCATGAATCTCCTGAAAATTTGACGCTGTTCGACACAACGACCGTAAGCACCTGATGCAGAAGCTCGGAATCGGTTTCAATCACGGCACTTTCTTTTTCGGGAATCTCAAAAACCACCGAAGGCGACACGGCATGGAATTCCTCGGAAATCCGCATGAACATTTCTTTTATGTCAACGCTTGAAACAGAAGGCTTTACGAGTCCGTTTTCAAGGCGCGAAATCTCAAGAAGGTTCGTTATGATCGCGTTCATTGACTTTGCCTCGCTTTTTATGGATTCAAGCGATTTCTGAAGCTGCACCGGATCATCCTTACCCCACCTGAGCAAAAGATTGGACTGTCCCAAAATCACTGCCACGGGGGTCTTCAGTTCATGGCTCACATCGCTCGTAAAGCTTTTTTCCCTGTCAAAATCAGATTTCAGCCGCTCGAACAATGAATTGAAGGTTGAGGCAAGATTGTCTATTTCATCACCGTTGCCGGACCTTGGCAAAAGAGTGCCCAGATTTGAAGAAGAAATCTTGTCCGCTGATTTCGTGAGCCTTACGACCGGTGCCATGGTGTTCTTTGCGATGAGCCGGGAGATGAAAAAAGAAACCAAAAGGATCGGAAGCACGGCTATGGCAATTGCAGGAGGAATCTTGTCAAGGAGGTGGGAAGATATGTCCCTTTCCATGTCAAGCGAAACCTGAATCAGATATTTTCCGTCTCCGGTCTTTTTTGAAAAATAAAGTATCGCAAGATTTCCGTCTATGAAAAAATCCTTTGCAATGTATGTCTTTGCGCGGGAACCTGTTTCTGGAAGCACGGGAAGGAACGGATCGTTAGTAAAAACGACTTCAGAAAAATCAGATTCGGAAGATGCCACGACATAGGACACATAATACGGGATGCGCGAGAAATCAAGGGGCTGTACGGGCGCTGATCTTTTTGCCGGCGGACGTCTGTTTTTCTCGGAGCCTGTGTTTGTGTTTTCCGGCTGTGTGCTTTCGTTGTTTTTCGGTGCAGAAGGTGCGCTTCGTTTTTCCCTTTGTTCCGGGGGATTTTTATAATCTGCAAGAAGCCTCTCTATCCTCATGGCGGAGCTTTCAAGTTCCTTGTTCTGTTCTGTGCGGACGAAAAAATAAATCAGGCAGACTATGGCGCACGAAAGAATCAGCACGGCACAAGTGAGGACGATCATGAATTTCAATGAAATCCGCAGGGAGATTGTATTCTTTTTCATTTCCAGATATAGCCTGTTCCCCTCACCGTCTTGATGTACTCTTCACCGCAGACCTGATCGATTTTTCCGCGGAGATAACCGACATAAACATCCACCGTGTTCATATCGATGAAATGGTCTTTTCCCCAGATGGCATCGATAATCTGGTCACGGCTCAGCACCTTTTCAGGATTTTCCATGAAAAATTTGAGCATAAGGAATTCCGTTTTTGAAAACTGGAGGATTTCTCCCTTTACCGTAACGGTCATGCTTCCGACGTTCAGCTCCACATCGCGGGTAACCAGAACCGAAGATTCACCCTTCCGTGAAAAACGGCGAAGCACTGCATTGATCCTTGCGACAAGCTCCTCAATGTCGAAGGGCTTTGCTATATAGTCGTCGGCACCGGAATTAAGCCCGTTGATTTTGTCGAGCGTTTCACCGCGTGCAGTTTCAAGGATGACCGGAACATCCGATTTCTGCCTTATGCGCCTGAGCACTTCAAGCCCGTTGATTTCAGGAAGCATTACGTCAAGGAGCACCAGGTCGGGTTTTTCGGACTCGACTTTTTCCAATGCTTCCCTTCCGCTTTTTGCAACGGCAGTTTCGAACCCTTCATGCTTAAGCTCAGGATCCACGAAATCAACTATGCCTGTATCATCATCTACTATAAGAATCTTCATTCAAATCACTTCCTTATTCTGATGCAGCCGGATCTATTCCGAACCGGGGAAAAAATTCACGTCTGAATCTGCGGATATATTTTCTGCAGTAACAGTGTCAAGCACCGCACCGGAAAACGAGCGGACACCCTCCACCTTAAGTTTTTTTATGTATGTGCCTTCCACAAAAATACGCGCGACATTCCCGATCTTGTTGAATTTGAACTTGATGCCGTCGGGAAGGGATTTTCCGTCTATTTCAAACTGCGATGGAAAAATGTGCCTTGGATCAAGCTCCTCCGTAAAAACAAAATCAACGTACATGCCGCCAGTGCATTTTGAAGTCCGTATTGCAACTATAGAAAAACGGCCGCCGTCATCAGAATCACTTAAAACCCTCATCCCCCTGTGGCTTGTGAATTCCTTAGGAAGCTCCGGCAGACGTGAATCCTGCGCAAAAACCATGGCGACGGAGAAAAAAATGAAAGAAAGCATGACGGTCAAAAAGAATTTACGCATGTCTGAATTATAGAATATGAAAGCCAAAAGGTCAAAGGTCAATGAAGCTTGCGCTCAGATTTGCGTATGTAATCCGGGCGGACTTCGGACGGGTTGTACCAGTTGTCGAAAGTTCCTGCTATGTCGGTATCTTCTGCAATAAGATATTCCTGCCAGAGGCTTTCCTTTAAAAGCACATAATTCCAGTCAATCTGCTCAAGGCCTTCAAACGGATCCGCGGGTTCCTTCACTTCTTTTGTCTCACCGGGAGCTTCATCCTTGTTTTCTTCTGCAGCATCCTCTACCGGCTCTTCCTGCTCCTGAAGATTTTTTTCATACTCTTCGACCACTTCACGTATCCTCTCGGCATTCGCACCGTAAGCAAGCCGCCACACCTTGTCTTCTTCAATGTCATAATCAGGAAGCCAGTTCATGCTGTCACGGAGATTGTTGTAATATGTGTAGACATGGTTAAGTCCCTGGTGCGCGATCAAAAGGCTGTCAGAAGGAAGGTCTATTTTTTCGGCGATTGATTTGTAATATTCAAACGGCGGATCAAACTTCGGGTTGTATGCCCCGGAAGAGAAAAAAATCATTATGAAAAAAACGGGTGCAAGCGCCGCGGACAAAAAAACTTTTATACCGTCTGCAGCTTTTATGAATCCGACGAGCCTTGACGCAAAATAAAAAAGAAGCGGAATCCCTGCCGCAAGTCCGTTTACGGCCATCCTGAATCCCATGTCAGAATCGTAGTTCCAAAAAGGGAAGAAAATGACCGGAACGAAAAAGTATTCCACGCGGACTTTTTTTTCTATTAAAATCAGTGCGGCGGCCATGAGCCATGCAAAAAGATAGCAGAACGTTATCTCGACGGATCCAGACACGCCTTTTTCACCGATACATGAAATCAGGTTTTTGTGGAGGAATGCAAACGAAGGGAACGCAAACGAATGCGAAAATCTTTTTGACTGTCCCACGATTATGACAATCACGGCAAAGCAGAGCACGAATACCAGCGCAATGACAGAAAAAGCATTTTTACCGGAAAGCTTTCCCGAAAGTATTTTTGAGCATATATATAGGACGGTCATCACCACGGCATAAACCGCGCTCGTCCTGTGGCTCAAAACCGACATGACAAGCATGGCAACCGCAATTATTATGTTCGCCCAAAAATCGAACCTGGTTTCTTTTTCCCTGAAGCATGAAATCAGGCTTGCCGCATAGAACAGGAGAAAGAAAAGCCCGGTCTGATTGTTTATGTAGTTTATGCTCATTATGGTGACGCACACCGAAACGCCTGAAAAAAGCATGCCCGTGAGCGAGAAAAAAAATCTTCCGGGAAATTTTTCAAGCAGCACATAAAGCAGAGTAAAAACGGAAAGCGAAAGAAGAGCCGAAGAAAGAGCCGCCCAGATTTTCACGCCGGTTACGGAATCACCTATGACGCCCGATATGAATCCGCTGATATAATATCCGCATTCTATATCTGGATTTTCAAACTCAAGGTTCACTACGAAAGATTCCGCCTGAAGTGCATAATAAAAACCGTCAAGTCCGTTCGGATAATCTGATTTTTTCAGCATGGAAAACTTGATTGAAAAAAAAACAAGCGTAAGGGCAGCTATAAATAAAGCGGCACATGTTTTCGTCATGATTTTTTTGCTGTTCATTTTTTCCCCTTGTTCTCCAAAAACGGTTCATACATCATCTTCGCATGGTTTTCCGTTACGAATTCTTCACCGGTGCATTTTCCTCCGGCAAAACGTTTTCTGAAAATCGTATTGTGGCGGACGTACACATTTCCGAACTCACAGCTTATCCAATGATCCTTCTGGTAAACCTCATAGCTTGTTTCAACGGGTTCCGTAGTCCTCCATTCACCGCACAGCCTCTTGTTTTCAATCCAGACAAGGAGAGCGTAGGGAGTTTTCGTTCCGTTCAAAACCATCAGGTCACGGTAATTGTAGACGCATGTGGCTCCGCTTCCAAAAGGCTGCGTTCTGTTTGAATCCGGGAAAACGTCATAGCTGTGCCTCCATCTTTCGGTGACGGTAAGGTCTGTATGCAGTGTCATCCAATAAACGAGATTCGAAAGAGCGCAAAGTCCTCCGCCTGTTTTTGCCGTAGGATGACCGTTCACGAGCATCATGCCTTTTTTGTAGCCTTTTGCCTTGGTCGGGTTTCCTATGAGCTTCCAGTATGAAAAGACTTTCCCCGGTTCCACGACTGTGCATGAAATCTTTCCGGCTGCCTTGGTCACGTTGAAAACCTTTCCTTCCTGAAGCTGCGAATCAATTTCAGAAAGGTTTCTGTAAAGCGGAGACGAATGTGAAAATGCCGTGTATGGAAACATTTTTTTCACGGCATCTGAGTCCATGCATCCCCGTTTTGCAAAGTGCTTTCCGAACCTTATCCAGTACAGGAATCTCTTGGAACGGTACCATGCCATGCCGCAAAGAATCCTAAGCCTGCTGCGTTCCATTATCTTAGGTTATACTGGAGATAGGCCTTTTCACTCGGTATGACCTTGTACGGCACTCCGTTTATGATGACTTTGTTTCCGTCTATCCTGATCAGCTTGACGGTAGTTGTGTCAATGTAAGAAATCTTGGACTTTATGATTATCCTGCAGTTTCCGATCGTATAGTCCGGCGTGTTGAATCCGTCGTAAACGTCGCAGTAATAGTCGAATCCGCTTATGACGTTTTCCTTTATGTTCCTCACATATTCAATTTCATCGTCATCCGGGTAGATTGCCGCAGGATCCATGGAAACAAGGCTGAATGTCTTTCCCTCTTCCTTGGCGCAAAGAACCATTCCGTTCCTTTCTTTTTCCTCAAGTATAAGATATTTGAAGCCGTCGTCTTTCAGTGAAGAAGGTTTGAAAAGGGCCTTGAATTTCTGATCGAAGTCTGAATTGAGCATTGCGCGGGAATTTTCTTCCTGTACTTTTTTAAGCTCCGCCACTCCGGTGAAAGGAATCACGTTTCCCTTGTAAAGAAGGCGCACGTCATCAAGGCATGAGTCCTGATATTTCGTTCCTTTGTACACATCGACGATTTTGAATTCTATTGTCTGTGCTGTCTGCGGAAGGGCAAATTTGATTGACTGCCAGTCCATCACTCCGTCAAGCAGCTCATAATCCTTGCGCTGGAAATGCTCGCCGGCAACCTGCGTAATCTGCACTGTCTTTATGCGGTTGTTGATTTCCCAGCTTTCATCGGTCGCAAATCCGTTTACGATCTGGATTTCATCAAAGCTTACAGGCTCTGAAAATTCAACCGTCACCGCTTCACCGATTCCGTCACCGTCAACAGATTCGCACCATGTGTTTTCAAAATCACCGTCAAGTATATTGATAGGCGGATAAATGTATCTTCCGGCAAATTTGGTCTCCACAAGCTCACTGGTCGCAGAAACCGAGCTGACCGGGGCTTTTTCAGTCTGAGCCATGAACCATGGTCCGTCGTAATCATCTTCTGCGCCTGCTTCAGTTTCCACGGCTTTTTTTTCGGCGGCAGGCTTTGATTCAGTCTTCTGTGAAACGGCAGCTTTTTTTTCTTCTTCCTTGCATGAAATCAGGAAAGCAGTAAGGCAGGCTGCAAGGGCAACCAAAAACAAAAACTTTTTCATAAAATCTTCCTCAGGGATTTTCCCTTTTTTAATGGTTTTACATAGTTTTTCATAGATACTCCCATTTGTCAAAGGAAAAATTTGCAGTTTTGTGCTGATCCTGACTTTCTCTGAATATTATATAGTAGGAGGCTTTTATGCAGATTTTCAGTTTTTCGCCGTTCGGATACGAAGGTTCCCTTGTGAGCGTGGAAGTCGATCTGCGCAGGGGGATTCCGGCAGTGGATTTGGTGGGTCTTGCGGACGGTGCGGTAAAAGAAAGCCGGGAAAGGATGAGGTCGGCGATACGTAACAGCGGCTATGAATTTCCCCCGGAGAGGGTTTTGATAAGCCTTTCACCTGCTGATTTAAAAAAAGAAGGTGCAGGATTCGACCTTGCCATTGCGCTTGCAGTCCTTTACGAAAAGAAAAGGCTGGATTCAGGCGGAGAAGCGGATGATTCCGGTATACTTGTCATGGGAGAGCTTGAGCTTAACGGAAAGGTACGTCCCGTGCGGGGTATACATGCGGCGGCAGGAACGGCTTTTTCAGCAGGCATAACCATGTGCATAGTTCCGTCCGGAAATGCCGAAGAAGCAAGAAACGTACCGGGAATGAGGGTGTTCGGAGCAGAAAACCTTAACGAAGCGTTCGATGCCCTTGATAATCCGGGAGCATTCACAGAAAAAAGCGGCAGGGAGATTTTTGACGGCCATGGGAACATCCCGGAAGGCTCGGTAGAAATAAACGGAATCCTTTTTCCCCCTAAAGCCGAGGATTTTGATTTCAGTGATATACGCGGTCAGGAAAAGCTCCTCCGGGGAATGCAGATTGCGGCGGCAGGCGGACACAACATCCTTGCATACGGGCCGCCCGGTTGCGGAAAAACGCTATCTCTCCAGCATTATCCTGATCTTCTACCGCTCCTTACGGTGGAGGAAGCACAAAGCGTCACGAGGATACATTCCATAGCAGGACTTCTCCAGGCAGGAAAACCATTGCAGAGGAAAGCACCTTTCAGGCAGCCTCACCAGACAGCTTCTATAGAAGGAATATGCGGCGGAGGGCCTTATTGCATGCCGGGTGAAATTTCTTTGTCGCACAACGGGGTGCTGTTTTTGGATGAAGCGGCTGAATTCAAAAGCTCGGTGCTTCAGATGCTGCGGGTTCCGCTTGAAAGCAAGGCCGTAACATTGAGCCGCGCCGGGAGATCAACCGTATATCCTGCGAATTTCCAGCTTCTCATGGCAACAAACCCTTGTCCATGCGGATTTTACGGCTCATCGGAAAAAATCTGCCTGTGTTCGGCCAGATCAATAGAACAATACTGGAGGAAATTTTCAGGCCCTCTTTTGGACAGGATAGACATACGCGTGCAGGTCGAAATGAAAGCGGCGGCTTCGAAAACGGAGTCAAAATCAACGGACGCACTAAGGGAAGACATTGCCAGGGCTGTTTTTATCCAGAGAAAAAGGCAGGGAAAGAAAAATGCGGCTCTTATTCCTTCCGAAATTTCCGGATACTGCCGGACGACTGACGAAGCAAGGACCATACTTGAAAAAAGCGCGGTGCATTACCAGCTTTCACCCAGGGCGGTCAGCGGATGCCTTAAGCTTTCACGCACCATAGCGGACATGGAAGGAAAGGAAATCATAGATGCCGCTTGCATAAAAGAAGCCGTCGGATACAGAAAAAACGACTGCGGAATCGATTTTGCAGGATTCTGATCCGTGCGGGCTGCGTTTTTACGGACATAAAAAAAGACCAATCCGTTAAGACTGGCCTTTAAGTGCCGGCTCTGAGACTTGAACTCAGACGCTTTTGAGGGCAAAGGATTTTGAGTCCTTCGTGTCTACCATTCCACCAAGCCGGCTAAAACTGATGAAATCAGTATACCATAATTTAAAAACAATTGCAAGTAGAAAAACAAGGAGGCTGTTTATAATTTGAAAGAAAGTCAGTATAATTTGATGCTGGCGTTCATCAAAACCATGAGCGCACAGGCAGCGGCTTTTTTCGGCACTGCGGCAGAAAGCAGCGGATACGGTAGCTTTGCATGCGGTGGTTATGACAGCCCCGGAAATCAGGAGAAAAACATGGCGGAAACACCGGAACATATTTTAAAATCAGTATTCGGTTACGAATCTTTCAGGCCCATGCAGCGTGAGGTGATTCAGAACGTTCTTGATGGACGCGACACTGTTGCGGTAATGCCGACCGGTGGGGGAAAATCAATCTGCTATCAGATTCCCGCTCTGATTATGGACGGACTTACTGTTGTGGTCTCCCCGTTGATTGCGCTGATGCAGGACCAGGTTTCGCAGCTGGAGTCGCTTGGGATTCAGGCGGTATTCCTCAATTCGGCACAGGAAAGCGATGACTATTTTGACAC
>JAFPKH010000047.1:0-6127 GCA_017424825.1 Treponema sp.
AGTCACTCGGCGGCGCGGCTTATGTAAGCGTGAACAAGGGACTCGTAACCCGCTCATCTGCCGTTATCCCGATCATTTCGCTCTATCTCGGAATCCTCTTCAAGGTCATGAAAAAGAACGGAACCCACGAAGGATGCATCGAACAGATGGAACGCCTTTTTGCAGAACGCCTGTACACCGGGGAAAACAACGGGCCGGGCAATGTTCCTGTTGATTCAGAAAACAGAATCCGCATAGACGACTGGGAGATGGATCCAAAGGTTCAGGAAGAAGTCGACAAAATCATGCCGAACGTTACCGAAGAAAACGTGACCGACATGGTTGACCTTGACGGACTCCGCCATGACTTCCTCATCATAAACGGCTTTGACGTTGAAGGCGTTGATTATGAAGCCGACATCGCAGACATGAGGGACATCGGCTGACATACGTTCTCCCTGGATATGAAAGCACCGCTTGATTCTCCGGGGAGATTGCATGCCGCGTTTTGTCCTGATAATTTCAATCAACAGATTCCTGCTTATTGCCGAAAATACCTCTATCCAAACTGTAACGTTTGATGATATATTGTGTTTACAATGTAGAATTCCAGATTCTTTTTGCTTCTGGATGCAGTATTGAAAAAGCCAGGAGGTTTTTCGTATGAAATGTTTAAAAAAGCTTGTGGCCGTTGCGGCAGTCTTGTTGGCAGGATGCGTTGCGGCATTTGCAGACAGCTCTGACTATGAGGATGTTTCAGTAGAATGTATCGGTAACATGACCCGCAAAGAATTCTCCAAGGAAATCGACGGCCTGGGTGATGCCGGAATAAAGGAAATGGTGATGGATTACTTTGAGGATGATGAAGCCTCCATTACCCTCAAGAAGTTCAAGCTTCTTACACCAAAGGATGTCACCGATGAAATCGAAGAAATGCACATGGCCATTGAAGATGAGATTCCTTCCAGCGTGAAGAAGAACGACGTTTTTGCTTCTGCAGTGATCAGGGATATTGATTTGGACAACTATACGATGGACGGATGGTTTGTGTTCTCCCATTATCTGAATGAAAACGACATCTACAGCTATATCTACTATTTCAAAATTTCCGTGGATTTCTAGGCTGTTTTCTGATTTGAATTGAACCGGACAAAGATTACTCGGCGTAGTTTTTGCCCGGTCTTTGTTTTGGGTGGAAATGATAAAAAAAACTTTTTTTGCGGCGGTTTTTCTCGTTTTTTGCATGAATGCGTTTTCCCTTGATCTGAGCGATGCTGACATTGCGCTCGATAACGGCATATATCTTCAGAAGCTTGGCAATGCATCCCGCGAAAATTTTTTGTATGATGTTTCAAGCATTGACGGCGAGGTTTTCGACATGTTTCAGTCGGCGGGCATCCACATGGAGGAATTTGCCGAAATCACTCCTGACGTGATGGATGACGAGGACAAGGCTGTCGTTGAAAAATTGACCGGGCTGATCAAGCTTTCCGCAAAGAAAAATGACGAGCTGGGCAGCATGATAGTAAGGTCCTTTGACGAATCTTCCGGTGAAGTTGACGGATGGATAGGCTTCAGTCATTTTTTATCAGAAGACGATATAAAAACGTATCTTTATTATTTTTCAATGAGAAAACCAAAAAACTCCGGTTTCGGCAGATGATAGAACGGCCGTTTCATACGGTATAAAGGGGATTGTGTTGATAAAGAGGATTTTTACCGCAGCTTTAATTTTCATGGCATCGGTTTTTCCTGTCATTGCACAGGATGCAGCCGTACCGGAAACCAAATCTCTTGAGCAGACGGAAGGGCATGCAGAATCGAACGCAAAGCCGGAAGTCTACAAGTATGATGAAAGCACGTCGATGTTCTTTTATTTCAACAATGCATCGCGGGAAGATTTTGAAGTCACGGTAAAAATAGGAGCCGCACAGGAAAAGACCATTTTTCAGATGGTAAGCTTTATTGGAAATTTCACTGTCTTCAATCAGGTTGAAATTGAAAATATGGATGAAAACGAGCTGAAGATGTACGATTTTGCGCTCAGAAACATAAAGCGCAGGTTCAACGAAAACGACATAATCGCCGGGGTCATAGTGAACGACATGAATCTTCTCGAAGGCTATTTCGACGGCTGGGCGATCCTTGCGCACATGCTGAACAAAAACGACGTCGTCAGCGTGGTTTATTATTTCACCGCAGAGTTTTAGCGCCCTTCATTTTAAATAAAGCGGGCATATCCAGCGTAAATTAATTTACAAAAATTCCTCAAACAATGATATAATGATAAGCGTAGGTTCTATCGTTTTCCGATGGAGGAGGTACAGCATGAAAAAGATAATAACGATCAGCCGTGAATATGGAAGCGGCGGACATACTATAGGCGAGCTTCTTGCAAAAGAGTTGGGTTACAGTTTTTATGACAGCGAAATCATAGATATGACGGCGCAGAAGTCCGGTTTTTCTCCTGATTTTGTGCGCACTACTGAGCAGAATCTTTCTTCGGGATGGCTCTACAGTCTTTTGCTTGGATCAACGTATGCATCCCAGCCGTCCGTTGGTGTTGCAGGCTCGGTAGGCACCGTTCCTACGCTCCCTTTGGCAGATCAGGTCTTTAATGCACAGCGCAGGGTGATTGTGGAGCTTGCACAAAAAGGTCCCTGCGTCATAGTAGGCCGTTGTTCAGATTATATCCTACGCCATGAAGATTGGGTTTCAAAGCAGGAGCTTCTGAACATATTTATTTATGCGCCGCTTGCTGACAAGGTTGCACGTGCAATAGAGCAAAAGGGTCTTGATCCGAAAACAGCCGAAAAAGAAGTCAAGTCAATCGACAAGCGAAGGGCGAATCATTACAACACTTTCACCGAACGGACATGGGGAAAGCGCGACCACTACGATCTTCTGATCAATAGCTCCATGCTCGGCCTTGAAAAAACTGCGCAGATGATTGCCGGTATCGCAAGACTCTGATGCAAATGAAAGGCAAGCTGCATTTAAAATTCCGCAACATATTAAATCTTCTCAAAATAAAGCAGAAGCTGCTGTTCGTTTATTCGGTTGCATTCCTTCTGCCCATGGTCGTAATCACCGTGTGCCTTTCATGCTGGTTTTACGGTCAGCTCAGGGAATGGCAGATTGAGCAGGCGCGGACTTCAATTTCACATACATCTTCATTGCTTTCGGACATGATACGCAGTGCGGAAGAATTGAGCGATTCCCTCTATATAAACCGTGCCGTTCAGGATACCATCAGCCGATCGTTCCGCTCCATGCAGGAAGTATATGACCGATATATGGATCTTGACTTCCTTGATGATTTCCTCCATGCAAGCACCGATGTCTACAGCTTCAGATATTACACGGAAAATGAAACCCTTCTTGACAACGCATATTTTATGAAAGTCAACGATGAGATAAAAAAATCCTCATGGTACAAAAACGCAAGGTCTGCCGCAGGAAAAATAAAGTGGCAGATGAAGGATGACAGCGTTTCAAGAAAAAGGCTCCTTTCGCTTACAAGAGGCGTGTTCAGAAAACCGGACGGAAAATTCCTGGGAGTTCTGGTCATTTATCTTGACAATGAAAAAATCCAGAAACTGCTTTCTAAGCATGAAAACGAAACCTTCCTTTGCGTGGACGGAAAAGTTGAATTTGCTTCGACCGGCCGTCCGGATGCACATAAATTCACCTTGCCTGACGAAAAACTTGAGCAGGATGAAATACTTGTTTCCGACGGTGAGTGGGAGGGTGAAAAATCACTTGCGCTTTTGTCGTGCATTTCAAGCGGAAGCGGATCTATAGTACTTGCACAGGTCATCCCCCAGAAAAAGATTTTCGATTCTATTTTCTTTGCGGTGCTGATCTGCGTGCTTGTCATAATCCTCGGAAGCCTTGTTTCCCTGATGTGCATACTCGCATTCTCCGGTTATTTTTCCACGCGCGTTGACTATATAAATGAAGAAATCAAAAAGGTAGTCCAAAATAATTTTGAGCTTGGACCAAGGCTTGAAGGAACGGATGAATTCGTTGAAATATACGATGCTCTTTCAGCCACTTCCTATAACATAAAGACCCTTATCGATGAAGTGTACCAGCACAGGATCAACAAGCAGCAGCTTCTTGTAAGGCAGAACGACATAAGGTTCAAGATGCTCGCAAGCCAGATAAACCCGCACTTTTTGTTCAACACCCTTGAAACTATAAGGATGCAGGCACTTGCAGACGGCAACAAGGAAGTCGCCCGGACTATAAAGCTCCTTGCAAAAATCTTGCGCCACAATCTTGATGCCACGGATCAGCCGGTTCCTTTGAGCGATGAAATCGAAGCCGTGAGCAATTATCTTGATATCCAGCATTTGCGGTTTGCAGACCGTGTTTCTTATGATATTATGTTCATGTGCAACGTCGAGTGCATTGGTATCCTTCCGCTTTTAATTCAGCCGCTCGTTGAAAATTCATTTTCACATGGACTTGAAGACAGAAATCCCGGAGGATTTATCTGCATAACGATCGATTCGGATCAGAATGACGATCTGATCATAAAAATCCGTGACAACGGCTGCGGAATGTCGGAGCAAAAACTTGAGCAGCTAAGGGAACGTCTTGCAACCGGAACGGTCGAAAAATTTACTACGTCAATCGGTATGGTAAATGTGAATCAGCGTATAAAGCTTTTTTATGGCGAAAAATACGGGATTGAAATAGAAAGCAAAGTGAACGGCGGAACCGAAGTCACAATGCGGATTCCTAGGGTTCCTCTGAAAGGAAAGGGTGATAGTTCAAATGGCTAAAAAGTCTCTGAAAGTTTTGATTGCAGATGATGAAGAAATTGTCCGCAATGGTTTGAAAAATATAATCGACTGGGAAGATGCCGGATGTGAGATTTGCGGAGAAGCGTCCAACGGTGAGGATGTCCTTGAAAAAATCATCGAGCTTAAGCCGTCCATCGTCATGCTTGACATCAACATGCCTGTCAAAACCGGAATTGACGTGCTCAAGGAAATAAACGAAAATCCTTCGAAGTATCCTGAGCATTTGAATTTCCTCATCCTTTCGGGATACAGCGATTTTGAATATGCACAGAAAGCTTTGAACTACGGTGCGAAGGGCTACATCGTAAAGCCTGTTGATGAAGATGAGCTTGAGAAAAAAATCCGTGCGATAGTAAAAGAAGTGCATGACGACACGGAAGTTGACACTCTCAGAAGCAATGCGAAAAATCAGGAGCTTGCACAGAAATTTTCACGCATGTTTTTGTTCGGTGCAGTGGAAGATGCGTTTGCGAAAAATGAGGACACGCAGGACAATTACAAGGTCGTGATTGTTTCACCTGAGCTTTGCGGTTGTGCAGGACAGCTTCAGGCCATGAAAATTGCAGTCGCAGAAAATTTCATGTATACGAATCATTTTGATTTTGCAATGGATCCTGTTTATGTAATCCTTTTTAAAAATGAAAGCGACGAATCGGTTTTGCGCCATCTCGGAAGATTCTGCAACAGGTTCCAGAAGAACAAGGAAGGTTCCCTTGCTGCAGTGGGTGAATCCTACCAGGGGCTTGAAGGTGCGCTCAAAAGCTACAATCAGGCGAAGAAAATATATGCACAGCTTTTCTTTTTTTCTGAAAATCCTTATGTCACCGTAGGAGATCTGGAAAAAGATGCGGACTCAAAAATCAGGATGGAATCAAGCCCGAAAAATACCGATGAAAAAGAATTTTTCTCATGCATCCCGAAGCTGATTCAGTATATAGAAATCTATGATCTACAGAAAATAAGGAAGACTTTGAGCGCGCAGACCGAGTGGCTTAGGCAGAGTCCTTTGCCTGTGAATCAGATAAAAAAACTTTGCATGGCTTTTATAGTCGAAACGCAGAATGCAATCGGGGCAAAGCATCCTGAAAAAGAATTCGAAACCGTTCCTGCATTGGATCTTGTGAACCTTATCTACACGCAGAATTATTTTGAAGGCATGATAGATATAGTCTGTGATTTTACGCTCGGACTTGCGGAATCGTTTACGTCGAACACGGCGAACTCAACTATTTTAAAGGTCATCCAGTATGTGAAGGCGAATTTCAACACTGATCTGAAGCTTGAAATGCTCGGCGACCTTTTCAACTGCAACAGCGCATATCTTGGAAAAAAAT
>JAFPKH010000398.1:0-4602 GCA_017424825.1 Treponema sp.
AGAAATGTCATTTGAAGTAATCGAACAAAAGCTTTATTCGCTGTTCCAGGAAGACATGGAATATACAATTCCTGATTATCAGCGTCCTTATACATGGAATACAGACCAGGCGTCGCAGCTCTATGATGATATCTATGAATCTTATGAGCGAGGCGATGCCCAATATTTTATTGGCTCACTTGTTCTTATAAAAGATGCTTCTCAAAAGGACCATTACGAAATTGTCGATGGCCAGCAACGTCTGACTACACTATCTCTGCTTTTTGCTGCATTCTTGAGCCGCTTAAAGGGAAAAGATGCTTACAGGGATGCGCAAAAGCTCATCCAATATTATAACGAGGCAGAAGAGGTCTGGGGCGAATATAGAATCCGCGTAAGAGAAAAAGATAAGGCATTCTATGAAGCATTGCTCAGCTGCGATGGTAATATAACAGTGTCCGGTGAAAATGAAGCTCAAGAAAAAATGCTTCAAAATTACTCTATTTTTGTGAGCAACTTAAATGAACTGGACGATACCACTTTAGCAAAACTTAGAGTATTCATAAAAACAAAAGTTTGCCTTGTTAAGGTTGCAACGGATAATTTTGAATCCGCGTTTAGATTATTCAATGTTCTTAATGCCCGCGGCATTCCACTTTCTAATAGTGACTTGGTGAAGAATCATTTGTTCTCTAAGTCGCCGGATAACGAGCGAGCGGATGTGACAAGCGCTTGGGAATATATTGAGGAAACAATTAAAATTTCCAAGATGGACCAGTTCTTCAGCCATCTTCGCACGGCTTATATTGGAGACCAATTAAGAAAAACGCTTCGGGATGAAATAAATGACATTATAGACTCGAAAATAAAAGAGAATCAAGAAAAGAAAGACGAAGAAACTGATGCGAATAAAAAGCAAAAAATGAGAATTGCTGTTCCTGTTATAGCGGAATTTAAAAAATCTGCTGATGACTATCTAAACATCCTCGAATGCAATCTTGGTAACGCGAAATGTAAAAGAATTGTTTTCTCGCTTACTCAGTTATTCTTTGTTGAATGGATTGCTCCGTTGTTGGCGTTCTTGCGATACGACACATATTCGTCGTGCCTCGAAGAATTTTTAGAAAAGTTTGAAAGAGTTGCTTATCAATGTTGGATTAGAGGAATTTCTAAGGGTAAGCGTAATCAGATTTTCTATAACATCATCAAAGCTATCAACGAAAACAAACCTGTTGAAGAACTGTTTAATCATTTTAAGGAAAACTATACTGATAATGATGATTTACGCAACTGTCTTGAATCAGATTTATATGGTCGCCCATATGCAAAGGCGATTTTGTTCAGAATAGAAAATAATGCGTTTAATTTAGACGGAACTGTCGAAAAGACGTTCAGGGGTGTAATTTCTATCGAGCATGTGATGCCGCAAACACTCGGTGACGACTGGAAAGACCAAGCAATTTCAGAAGAAGACCATAAGCAATGGCGCCATAAATTAGGAAATTTGACGCTGCTTTCTGGAGCTAAAAATTCAGCGGCATCGAATAAAGCCTTCCAGGTCAAGAAGACTGATGTTTATGCAAAGAGACAGAGTAAATCTGCATTTGACATGGTGTCGGAAGTCTGCAAAAATGACACTTGGAACATTCCGCAGATTAAAGAACGCCAAAAGAAATATGTTGATTGGCTTTGTGCAACGCTAGTTGTTTAATGGATTGGCGGTCACTCTTTCATTCTGTACTTATTTAGAACCTTATCTATTTCTTCCACAATGGGCTGGGCGTTCTCTCGCTTGGCCCTGTCTTTTTCCTTCTTTTCTTCGTCGAGATGCATTAAAAGCTCGACGACAAGTCTATGAATATGTGTGAGCGTAAGCTGGTCATTACGTGCTATTGCGCGAGGCATGCTTGCGATGGCTGATTTGAGATTGGACATTTTGTAGAACATAGTAGCTCCCCAGGTTAAATGATTCTGAATGATAGCAAATGATTGCACTGCGTCGTGCAAACAAACGTTGTCATTCCCCAATAAACAAACCTAATTTAATTAGGTTTTATCTGCGTGGCTTAGAAAAAAAAGGTCTGTTTGGCATTTTGTGTCATTGAACAGAATCTATTTTAATGATTGCGTATATCAAAAATTGTGGACTCGGATGATTACTTATCAATATGCTCAAAGCGATGATGGCTCTACCAAGTATATAAACCAGGTATCGCTGGAATACAGGAAGAACCATCATTTTATTTGCTATGGTTGCGGCGGTCGAATGATTGCCAGGTTGAAAGCTGATAAGCGTGAACCTCATTTTGCACATTTCAAGGATGGCGCCTGCTCAAGAGAAACTTATCTACACCAGCTTGGAAAAAAGTTGTTCGTTGAGATGTTTGAACATTGCCTAACAAATAAAATTTCTTTAAGCGTAGATTTTCTTCAACAAGGCGTATGCAACTCAAAAGAATGCCCCTTAGGAGCGACTAAGCCGTGCGAAGGTTCTTCAAGAACGGGAAAATTCAATTTAACGCCGAATTATTCAAAATGTTCTGTTGAACAATATGACGCAGAAACTGGTTTTCGTCCCGACATTCTTTTGACAAACGAACAAGGTGACAAAGTTTATGTTGAAATAGTGGTGACACACGAAACAACGCAAAAGAAGATAGACTCTGGAATCCCCATAATCGAAATTCCAATTTATGATGAAGATGATTTAGAATTGTTTAAATGCGAGAGAAATGTCGGAGGTGTAAGTTTCCTAGATTATAGAACATCATGCTATAACTTACCCAACAAGACATTTGGAGTTGAAAAGTTCTGCATCAATAAAATAAACTATGTGAAAAAGGCATTTAAGGAATACTATGAAGGGGTTCTTAAAAGCGGTTCTTCATTAAATATCCTACTTCAAAGAGACAACATTTGTAAACGGGACGAATGCCCATATCAATTATCAAGCAAATGCGAAATAACCGATGAAGGGGAATTGTTCAATCTAGCGGGACGGTTTAAAAAGATTATTGAGCCAAATGAGGAACGTTTTTTTTCTGACTTGTTCTTAGAGGATGAAAAAGGTATAAGGATAAGAATAAATTTTGCTCTTGAGGTGGCAATTAGGCAATCGTTTGACAACAATGAGCGTGTCATACAATTTGTTTTCGGTTACGATGCATCGAGATTTCCTTGGCAGTATCAATCCCCCTTATATAGAAGCTGGGAAACGAGGTTCTACAATTTTAAAGAACGTCCTTTTCCGAATTGCGAGGATATAAATTTTCGCATTTTCATTTTGTTCAAAAACGGTTTTTTGTATGATTCGTCAAATTCTTTGAACATTGAACAAATAGAGTCTAAATTGAAAGAATGTTTGCCGGATGTTAGAGAATATGTTCTGCTTGACTCTAATTTTATTGAGAGTTATTCAAGCGAAGATGCGTACCGTTTATTGAGAACTGCAATTCGACTGTATCAAAAATATGCCTATCAGGTAAGAAACTGTTTGCAGTGTGCTTATTGTCATGACGCTTCTGTTAGGTCAATAGATAACAATGGCAAGATTTTTTGCCATCAACATCGAAAAGAATGTGGTATTGACGAACATCCTGGGTGTTCTTTCTTTGCATACAGCATTTCCCACTACTACGACTTTGGCGGAGGTTTTTTGCCTGTTGGAGCTATGGAAGAAAATGCTTACAGAAATCGAATAGCTTTTGTCGACGAATGTTTGCAGAAAGACTGTGAACAGTAAATCTTTTTGGAATTTTTTTTCTAGGTGCATGTCGAAAATTCGTTCGAAATTCTGCATCTGTTCTCTCTTTTCTCCTTAAAAGACTCAAAAATGGAGGCGTCTCACTTGACAGCCCCTGCAATTCGCAAGCAATCGCAGCTGTTCCCGCCATTTCGCTTTTGTTCGCTGTGCAAAAAGCTGCAAGCGCCTCTTTGCTCCGGGCCGTTAAAATGTTCACGCGATGGCACCGGAAAGCGTGCAGGACGCTGTACGTCCTTGCTGGGGTGGCGCTAAAGTTGCGAAATTTCGCATTTTTCAAAAGTGTCACGAATTGACAGAATATTTTTTTATTTTTTCCGCTGCTCAAGTTGGGACGGAAAAAATCCCCTTCGATATCTATATCGCCCTCAAGCTCATTTCCTTTTTCTACTGCGCTGTCGCGTGAGTTGAGTATGAGGTTTTTATATATCAATATCTCCACAATAACGGAGTGAGTCCTATTCATACTCCTACTGTTAATCATTCTCCTATTACTACTACTGATATAATAGGGTTGCAAGTTTTTGTCGCGACTTGAACCCGTTTGTTATGCCTGGGTTCAAGCGTTTGCAATTCGTTGCGAGTTGCAAAAGTTCCCACAAAAAAAGGCCCCGTCGGGGCCAAAGGACTGCTTATGCCTAAGCTAAAGGAACACGGGAAAATCACCCTTGTTGGTCTTCAGAATTTTCATCTTTTAGACGCAGACTGCGAAGCCCGTTGCGTACGATTAGAGCGCACTCCTCCGGAGTCAGCACAACCTCGCCCCGAAACTCCGCAGCGTGACGAGTCTTTATCGCCTCCCAAAGTTCAGGAGTGAAAAGCTCGTCGATTCCCATGCCGATTTCCAGTAGCTTCTGGCAAAT
>JAFPKH010000002.1:0-9655 GCA_017424825.1 Treponema sp.
AGCGGATTTGAAACTGAATCAGCGGATTTTATGACCAACGTTCTTACGGGAAGATTGTATTTTCTTTTTTGTGCGCATGACAGAAATCCAATTGCTGCAACAAAAAAAATGACAAGGGAAAAAATCTCCTTGAAACCGGGGAATGCAATTTTTTTCATATCAGAGTCCATTGAGGAAAGTTTCCTTTGTCTGTTCCGTAACGGATTTTTCAACAAGGGATTTGCTCTGCAGATCATCGAAAACCTGCTTGTCCGTATAGCGGATTGTGAGCGGACGTTCCAAGGTCATTATTACTGAATCATCAGACCACTCGGATTTTGAGGGGCTTAGCGAATCAGGGTTTCCGTATTTGTCCGTGAGCGTCTTGAACAATGAATAGTGATCCATGCGCTCCGGCTTCATTGTGATAGTGATTATATAAAGCTTGTCGTCATGGAACTGGAACCAGCATCTGTCCAGATAAGAATAAGGAGCAGTCCTTGATGTGTCGGTTTCTATGAGCGTCCTGTTTTCTCCGGGAAGCAATGAAACGTCACGTTCACCCCTGTAGCCGAACTGAGCGTTGCTTTTAAGGGCTTCCTTCACTTCATCAACGGACATGCCCAGGCTAATCTTTGAATATCCGTGCGGAAGGGACTCCTGTGAAAATGCAAAAGGCGCAAAAGCAAAAAAACAGACTGACAAAATCAATATTCTTTTTGATATTCCGTTAATCATGGCACCCTCCCCCTGCAAAATTTGTTTTGGAAAATTACCGCCCGGAAAGCAAAGTTCCCGGACAGCATGAATCATCTGTTTGCGTTTTTACTGTTCTGTTTTCTATAGAATGCGGCTGTCTTTATAAGCTCGGCGATATCCTTGATTATAATCTTGCCCCTGTCAACCTTGAGGTTCGGATCGTTGAAAATCGCATTGACGGCTTCCGGTTTGTCATGCGGCGTGATTCCGCAAAGATGGACCAAATCTTCCGGGCTCAAATCGGTTACATAAGGGATTCCTCCGTTTGAGCTGATCTTCTGCTTTTCCATCTGGAGCGAAAGCATGTCGATTACCTTGTCTTTCGGTGCAACAAGGGCAGTGTTTGACAGCTGGCGGTACATTGACCAGAGACGGTCGGCAAGCATGGTCGTGAGCCTTGCAATCATCTGCGGCTGTGTGGCAACCATCTGGTCGAAGTTGGCCTTGTTGACCACCATCAGCTTGCACTGTCCATGGGCAATTGCAGATGCTGAACGCGGCTGGTCTTCCAAAAGCGCCATCTCACCGAACATATCGCCTTTTTTAAGCAGGGCAAGGGTAACTTCCTCATTGTCAACCACTTTGGAAATCCTTACTGAACCTTCCTGAATGATGAACATGTCCCTTCCTTTCTGATGCTCGGAGAAAATCATCGTGTCCTCAGGATATTCGCGTATCAGATCCTCGCTCGTTTCAAAATAGGCCGCTTTGGTCGCGTGTTTTTTGAGCATGACGAAATGCTTTTTCGCCTCCTCAACGTGAGCGCCTTCCTTGCATGCCTTTATATACTGATAATATGCATATACGGCTATGTCGAATTTTCCTTCTTTTTCATAGAATTTTCCGACAGTAAAAAGCTCTTCCGGGTTTTCCTCTACGGTATTTTTCTTCAGCGTCAACTGAGTGAGGCTTGCATTCAAACTGCGCATTTCTTTGGTGAACGCACGCACAATCTTCAATGCGACGGGCGTGTTGCGCATAATCAGCTCAGGGTACTGCTCCTTTTTTACCATGATTGCAGTCACCTCTGTAAGGCAGATTACGTTTTCCGTCTGCGCCTGACCTGACATACATGGGATAACGCCGACAAAATCGCCGGGTCCCAGAACGACTGGAACGCTGCCTGGAATAGGAGTCGTATGCTGTGAAGTGACCTGTCCTTTCTGAATGATGAAGAACTTGTCGATACCGGTGGTTCCTTCAACCAACATGTATGTGTTTGGCTTAAAATTTACAAAACCTAACTGAAGCACTTTATACCTCTTTGTGCAAATAGCACACTATAAGCTTAATATCGGACGAATTCCGAATTTGCATAAGCCAATCTGCAAACGTAAAGTCAAAAAAGTCCAAATTTTTTGACCAAAGCTTGAAATTCAGGCTCAGACGGCATCAGATCCGGAAGATTCAGGATTGCCTACGAAAATAACCTCCGGCTCCAGAACAAAACCTGTGTTTTCGGCAACTTCTTTTTTTACGAAATTCACGAGCTTTTCAACGTCCGCGGCACTTGCATTTCCCATGTTGATTATGAAATTCCCGTGCCAAGGAGCCACCTGAGCACCGCCGATCTTATTGCCCTTGAGACCAAGCTCATCGATTATCTGACCGCTGGGCTTTCCGTATTCATGGTTGTTCTTGAACACGCTTCCCGCGCTCGGAGCCTTGAACTGCCCCTTTTCACGCCTGTCATCCTCAAAATGGGCGTTTTTCCTTGCGATGTAGTCACAGACGGCAGGGCTTGCACCCACATTCCCGGACACATAGACATCAAGCCCCTTGAGCGAAATGGTCACCGAAGTTATGATGCGCCTTTTTCCCTGGAACGGAGATTTTTTATAGCTCCAGTCGTTCGCCGAAAAAGTATATGTGTCTATCACGTCGAGTTCAGTAAGCTCGTAGAATTCCTTCTGGTCCAAATCTTCCGGGAGGCAGTCAAGGTCAACGTATTCAACTGACTGTATGATTGAAGAAAAATCAACTCCGTAGCACCTTGCGTTCATGAAAACAGCGCCGCCGAAAGTACCTGGAAGCCCCGCAAAGCTTTCCACGCCGCTGATTCCGTATTTTGCGCACCATTCCATCAGCCGTTTTATGGTGGTTCCTGATCCTGCCGTAAGATTTATGGAAACGGATTCCTTTATCTCAGGAAAATCTTCAATCTCACACGGCTCAGCCTTTCCCGGCTCTATTTTTATCTCATCAAGGCCTTCCGTCAAAATGACCGCACCGCTGATTCCTCCGTCCCTTATCACGGTATTGCTTCCGCCGCCGAGCACAAAAATGTCAGTGCCGGATTTTTTCAGCACCGACGCAGCAACAGCAAGGGAAATCGGATCGTCCGGGCGCACCACAAGCTCTGCCTTTCCGCCGACTTTCATGGTGGTATAGCCGCTCATAGGCACATCGTAATCCACGGAGCCTTTGAAGAGTAATGAGTTCTTGATATTTTCACCTGTTTCTCGTATGCTTAAAGCCATATATTCAAATCCGTCTTTGTATAATTGTAGATTTTGCCGCTTTTATGGAATTTTTTCCTGCGCAACAATTTTATTATACACAAACATTTAAAATAATCGAGTGGTAACACCGGCAACGGCACCAACTCTGGATTTTGCGGAGGATTATTATGGGATTACGCTTGTATAACACAATGGGACGCACGATGCAGGATTTCGTCCCGATCACACCGGGATTCGTCGGATTCTACGGATGCGGACCGACAGTCTATAACTATGCCCACATAGGAAACCTCAGGGCATACGTTTTTCTCGATACGCTTGACCGTTCGCTGACCTACCTTGGATACGACAAAAAGCACGTCATGAACATAACCGATATCGGACATCTTACGGGCGATGCTGATGCCGGTGAAGACAAAATGCTCAAGACCGCAAAGGAACGCCATGAATCAGTAATGGAAGTGGCTCGTTTTTACACTGACGCTTTTTTCAAGGATCTGGATGCGCTCAACATAATCCGCCCGGACGTAGTCTGCAAAGCCACCGAGCATGTGCAGGAAATGATAGAGCTGATCAAAAGGATCGAAGCGAACGGACACACATACATGGCAGGCGGAAACCTGTATTACGACATTACCACATACGATCACTACGGAGACCTTGCATGCCTGAACCTTGACGAGCTTAAGGCCGGAGCAGGAAAAAGGGACGTTGTGGTCATTGATGAAAACAAGCGCAATCCTGCTGATTTCGTACTCTGGTTCACCAAAAGCAAATTCGAAGACCAGGCGCTCACTTGGGACAGTCCATGGGGAAGAGGCTATCCTGGATGGCACATCGAATGTTCCGCAATGAGCATGAAATATCTCGGCGAGCATTTCGACATACACACCGGCGGCATTGACCATGTTCCTATCCATCACACGAACGAGATTGCCCAGAGCGAAGGTGCAACGGGAAAAAAATGGGTCAACTACTGGCTCCACAACGAATTCCTCGTCATCGCAAAAGACAAGAACGCATCATCCGACGGAGCGGAAAAAATGTCAAAGTCATCCGGGAATTTTCTGCGGCTACAGTCATTGATCGACAAGGGCTACAATCCGCTTGACTACAGGATGTTCCTTTTGGGAAGCCACTACCGCAAGCAGGTCTATTTTTCATGGGATGCAATGGACGGTGCAAAAAACGGAAGGACGGCGCTTCTCCAGAGGATTTCCAAGCTGATTTCTGCAGCAGGCGGAAAAGATGCCGTAGCACAGCTTTCAGATAAAAAATATGAAAAAAATCAGGCTGCAAACCCGGAAGGACTTTCCGAAGCCGCAAAAAAATACCTCGATGATTTCAAGGCTGCATTGGAAAACGACCTTTCCACGCCGGTTGCCCTGAGCTGCGTACAGAAAGCGGTGAAAGATTCCGAAATGAAACCAGAGGAAATACTTGACGTAGTTTCTCGCATGGATTCAGTGCTCGGACTCAAGCTCATATCATCTGCGGCGGAACTGCTTGATTCTTCGCCTGAAAACGGACAGAATCCGCATGAAGGAGATGCAGAGGCTCAGGAAATAGATGAGCTTGTGGCAAAACGCACGCAGGCAAAAAAATCAAAGGACTTTGCCCTTGCCGACAAAATCCGTGACGAGCTTTCCGCACGCGGCATAATCGTTACGGACACACCGAACGGCCCGGTCTGGTCAAGGAAATAGCCGTTTCATAATGAAAGACTGTAACCATTAAGAGGATGCACTGTTATGAATAATAGAGAGGCGGCGGGTGAAATCCGTTGCGCTGATTCTGAAGATTTCAGGAAGCTGTACGACGCTACGATGCAGCTCCTTTTCAAAGTGTCTTACAGAATAGTAAACGATGAAGAAGCCGCAGAAGATCTGGTCCATGACTCATACATAAAGGCCAACGAAAAGGCAATGGTCTTCCCGTCCATGGATGACGCAAAATTCTGGCTGATACGTGTCGTGAAAAATGCCTCGTTGAATTATGCCAAGCGCAAGGGACGTGAGGCAAAGGCATATCACAAGGCGCTTTATGAAGGAAGGCAGCATGTTGACGGCGGTGAAGTAGATCTTCTGAAAGCCGAAACAATAGAAAAAGTCAAGGAAATTCTCGACAAGCTTCCGCCAAAGATGCGTGAGGTCCTTGTCCTCAGGGAATACGGAGACTTGAACTATAAAGAAATCGGAGAGGCGCTCGGAATTACCGAAGGAAACGTAAAAGTCCGTGTATTCCGTGCGCGCGAGCAAATAACAAAGATGATAGGAGAAGGCGATGTCTACATGCCCTGAAAAAGACATTCACTCAGTCTATTTGGACGGAGAGCTTCCGGAAGCTTACGAAACAGAATACAAAGCTCATTTGGATTCATGCCCGGAATGCAAGAAACAGCTGGAATCCCTCAAAATGCTGAAGGCAATTTTCGAAGCGGACAAAAAATCCATGGAGCTAAGCGAAAAAGACATGGAAGACAGCTTTGAAAGATTGCAGGCAAGGCTTTCGTTCTCAAAGCACACGAAATCAAACGTGGTGGAATTCAAGCCCAAGCCTTTCATTTCTGCAGCAATCGGGGCGGTCGCGGCTCTTGCAGTCGTCTTTATACCGGTCAGGCTTTCAGCAAACAAACAGTCTTCTTCCTTCAACACGGCTTCATTCACTCCGGTCGCAAACTCGGACATAGTTTCACCGGCATCAATTCTTGTGAAGCAGGTTGACGGCGAGATATCATCATCATCAATAGCAAATCTTCTTTCCGGCGGCGAGACCTTTGTCGGAAACAATGAAGTGCTCCTTAACACATTCAACTCAAATTTCGGAACAGTGTCATATCCGGCAGCCCGGCACAGGGAACCGAACAAGCATTCCGGCAGACGGGCAGACGCAGCAAAGCAGCTCGCAAGCTATGACATATTCACTCCTGTACCCGGAAGAAGCTCCGAATCTTCCTGGACGGCCGATGAAGACGAATCGACGGTTGAATTTTCTTTAGGGAGCGTCTATCTTAATACTCAGGGCGAATAAAAGTGAAGCTCCTTAAAACAATAGCAACGCTGTACAGGAATTATCCTGCAGTCAGAATAGCGACTTTCCTGGCGGTGGTAGGAATTATCGCCGCGGCAACATCGATGTCAGGGCGCAAGAAAATCGGTAAACCGGTCATCTCGACAATAGATCCCCCAATAGGTTCAACGGGGGATATTGTTGTCATTACGGGAAAAAATTTCGGAAGCACAAGGGAAAGCTCCTTTGTGGAAATAGCAGGCTCCAGGGTCACGGCAAGCAACTACCGGGACTGGGACAACACGCAGATTGAGTTCATGATTCCGACCAACACGGTTGACGGGCTTGTAGTGGTCCAGACAGCCGAAGGAAGATCAGAACCTGTGTTTTTTGCACGGAAAGATTCAATCCCGGTTCCGGTCAGGACAGATTACAGGGTTTCGGTTCCGGTAATCGACTCAATATCACCTTCGACCGCACGCATAGGCGACACAATCTCCATACTCGGCTCAAACTTCGGAAATCTCCGCGGAAATTCCACAGTATATTTCACGGCAAACAGGGATGAAAGCGTCTCAAAAGTCCCGGAAGAAAACAAGCTGAACGCAGGATTCATATCGGCAAGCGACACCGACTATGATTTCGAATACTGGACGGACAGCGAAATACGCGTACATGTTCCTGACGGTGCAACAAGCGGACAGCTCTATGTTTCAACGGACAAAGGAAACTCATACAAGCAGGGCTTCGACGTGAAATTCCCGGCAGGACAAAAAAAGCTCACGAACTGCCGCACCTATGTCCTTCAAATCAATGCGGACATACAGAACAGGAGCCAGAAAGATGCAGGAGTCACGCTCTATGTACCACGCCCGGCCATTTCAGTATCACAACCGGCATCAGTCCTCAGCGAAGTTTCCCCCGCTCCGCTCATCGAAGACGATCCATATGACGTAATACACACGATCCAGCTTACAGGCGGTGACAGCACCAGGATAAAAGTCAACCACAACTTCATAATCACGTCATTCATGCAGGAATCAAACATAGACGGTTCAAGCATAACGCGCTATACGGATGCAACCAGGCTCCTGAACACAATATACACGGCACCTGACGAATGCATACCGTCGGACAACGAAGATCTGGTCAAGCTTGCGGATTCAATCGTCGGAAAAAGCACCAATCCGTACACCCAGGCTCTTTTGGTCTACAACTACATGCTCGACAACTACAAGATACTGAACACTCCGCGCACCGGTGACGTCTCGCCGCTGGATCTGATAGAAAAAAAGACGGGCGATGCATACGATTTTGCAATCATATTCACTGCTCTCTGCCGTTCACTCGGTATTCCTGCACTTCCTGTAAGCGGCATACTGGTTGAAACGAATTCCACTGCAAGAAACCACTGGTGGTCTGAAATCTATTTCGAGCACTACGGATGGTTCCCGGTGGATACGGCACTTGCGGCTGGATTGAATTACAAGGGATACACGGAAATCAATTCACCGCGCGAATATTATTTCGGAAATCTTGACGGACAGCACATCTCGTTCAGCAGAAAATGGAACCGTCTCAAGACATCGCTTTCAAACGGAAAGACTGTTTTCCGACCGCGCAGCTACGCACTCCAGTCAATCTGGGAAGAAGTCAGCACGCCGGAAGCAGATTACAGCTCCCTTTGGAACGATCCCGTTATCGTTGGAATTTACGGGGCATACAGCTATTAAGGCAGAATCACAGGAGGATTTTATGATAACAAAGGTTTTGAGCGTAGGAGGCTCTATAATTGCACCTGACAAGCCGGACGGAATGTTCCTTGCAGAGTTTTCGAAGATGGCTTCTGACTGGCTCATAGGAAACGGTGAGACAAGGCTGATTCTGGTTGCTGGTGGCGGCGGCCCTGCACGTGCATATCAGAACGCATACAAAGACGTGGCATCAAGATTTGACGACGCACAAAAAAAGAACTGCCTTTTCAAAGATGATGACGAAACGAACTATTACTGCGACTGGATCGGCATAATGGCAACAAGGCTGAACGCACAGCTTTTGAAGACATGTTTCGGTCCGCTCTGCAAAAACGAAGTAATCACTGATCCGACAAAAGCACCCGATACATTTGAAGGCAAAGTCCTTGTTGCTGCAGGATGGAAACCTGGATTTTCAACTGACAACGATGCAGTGCTCCTTGCAGAAAAGTACCATGCGGACACAGTGGTAAACCTTTCAAACATCGAAAAGGTGTTCACCGATGACCCGCGCAAAAACCCTGATGCAAAGCCTTTGGACACTGTTTCATGGGAAGAATTCCGCAAGATGGTCGGCGATGAATGGGTTCCCGGCAAAAACTGTCCGTTCGATCCGATTGCAAGCAAAAAGGCAAGCGAACTCGGTCTGACCGTCATCTGTGCAGGCGGAAAAAACATTCCGAACATCCGATCGATACTTGACGGAAGGGAATACGTGGGAACGACAATCAAATAATGAAGAAGATCGTCTTTCTTGCGGCATTTTTCTGCCTTGCGTTTGTTTTATGGAGCTGTAAATCCGTGCAGGCGGTGAAAGAACCTATTTCAAGGAATCTTTCTGACAAAGGGATAAAAAATTCCCGGCAGCTCCTTTCGTTTTTCATGGACTCAAATCCAGAGGCAGATTCAGAGCAGATTGAAAGGATGGCAAAAAAATACATCGAAGAAGCGGAGACAGAAGGAATCAACAGCGACTGCGCGTTTGCACAGATGTGCCTTGAAACCGGTTTCCTGCGCTTCGGTGGCCTTGTCACTCCCGAAATGCACAACTACTGCGGACTCGGATCAATCGACCAGGATCACCCGGGTGAAATCTTTGAGACAGAAGAGCTTGGTATAAGGGCACACATACAGCACTTGCACGCCTATGCCACTGAAGATGACGTACAGCTCAAAAACGAGTGCATAGACAAGCGCTACAAATGGGTACGTCCCAGGGGAAAAGCAAAGACTGTTTTCGGCCTTACAAAAACATGGGCATCCGACCCGGATTACGGCACCAAGCTTGATTCGCTGCTTTCAAGAATGGAAAATTACTAGCTTCATCTTTCCAAAAGTCCGTATATCAAGTATCATTGCGGCATGAACGAACTTCAACTTAAATACGGATGCAACCCGAACCAGAAACCGGCAAGGGTCTTTATGGAAAACGGAGCTGATTTGCCTATCACAGTTTTGAACGGCAGACCCGGCTATATCAATCTTCTGGACGCTTTCAACGGATGGCAGCTTGTAAAGGAACTTAAGGAGGCTACCGGTCTTCCAGCGGCCACAAGTTTCAAGCATGTTTCACCGGCCGGAGCAGCTGTAGGTCTTCCGCTTTCGGACACGCTCAAAAAAATCTATTTCACCGAAAACGTGGAGCTGACGCCTCTTGCATGTGCCTATGCCCGCGCACGTGGAGCAGACCGC